>CAZSPM010000031.1:0-10288 GCA_964608785.1 uncultured Eubacteriales bacterium | reverse complement strand
GGATTGTGCTGGTTTGTCATCAGGATGAAACAGACGACGGTGCTGATACGATTGTTTTTGGTGATTTTAAGATACGGAAGCCCCTACCAGCTTTTAAAACAACGGCTGTAGAATTCACTCCCGAAGAGGAAGGCGAGTACGTCTTTACCTGTGGGATGGGGATGATGAGAGGCAAGCTTATCGTAAGATAGGCAGAGAAGAGGAAACAGCAAACAGTGAGTATGATTCCGAGGGAGGGGGAATATGATATTTTTTTGAGAAAAAGTTGACAGTTCCCATAGTATTTGTAGCATAATACTTCATACAGGTATAGCGTATATTCAGATACGGAGGAAAAATGGTAGAAGAAAGTGTGAAAAGCGATGCTTTAGCTCGTTTGAAAAAAATAGAAGGGCAAATAAGAGGAATTCAAAAGATGGTAGAAAACGGTCGATATTGCATTGACATCATTAATCAAATCTCAGCTGCAAGAAAAGCCCTTTACATGGTTAGCCTTGTCGTTATGAAAGGCCACTTGGAGACATGTGTTTCCGATGCCATTCATTTAGGGGAAAGCAGCGAAAAAATCGATGAGCTTATCGATACTTTGCACAGGGTCGCCAAGTAATTCTGTAAAGGAAGAGGAAAAATGAAAAAAATTATAAGTTGTTTTTTATTTGTTTTTGTATTTTTTAGTAGTTTTCCTTTATTCTCTCAGGAAAAGCCAAAAAGAAAGACAATCCTTTCTGAGTTAATCCAGGAGTCCCTCAGTCAAAACCCCAATGTCAAGGCAGCCAGGAACGAATGGCAGGCAGCCCTTGAGGTCATCCCTCAGGCAAAATCTCTTCCTGATCCGATTCTTGGCTACTCGTACTTTGGCAGGAGTATTGAAACCAGGCTTGGACCTCAAAGGAATAAAGTTTCTCTTTCTCAGATGTTTCCCTATTTTGGCAAGCTGTCTCTTAAGGGTAAAATTGCTGACAAAAGAGCTTTGATATTAGAAGAACAATACAACGGGATTAAGTTAGACACCATCTTAAAGGTGAAAAAAGCTTTTTTCTCCTTATTCTGGTTTGATAGGGCTATCAAGATCACTCGGGAAGAGAAAGGAGTTATCGAGCGTTTAGCAAAGATTGCCCAAATGAAATATGAAACAGGCAAGGCGAGCCAACAGGATGTCTTGAAGGCTCAGCTGGAGATTTCAAAAGTATTAGATAAGATTCTGATCCTTGATCAAGGGAGAAAAGCGATAGCCGCAGGGCTGAACGCCCTTCTTGACCGTCTCCCTGATTCCCATTTCGGAGAGGTTGCAGAATTTGAAGTGCCGGAATTAAGAGTTGAATTAGAGAAGCTTTATGGATGGGCAAAGGAAATGCGCCCAGAAATAAGGAAAGCACAGCATTTTATTGGGAAAAATGAGGAGAGTTTGAAACTAGCAAAAAAGAATTACTTCCCTGATTTTAAGCTTATGGTTGATTATATTGATATTGGAGGAGGATCAACAACAAATATTAAAGATGGTCGAAATTCCTGGATGGCCTCTATAGGCATCAATATTCCTGTTTGGAGAGCAAAGCTCCATGCTGCTGAAGCAGAGGCGGTGATTAGTTTAAAAGCCAGCAAGGATAGATTTAAAGACGTGGAAAATGTGACTCTTTCCCAGGTAAATGAGCTGTTCTTTGAAGTAAAAACAGCTCAAGATCAGTTTGAACTATACAAATATTCTCTTTTGCCCCAAGCAGAACAAACTTTCAAAGCTTCAGAAATAGGATATTTAACAGGAAAAGTTGATTTTCTCAATCTATTGGACAGTGAGAGGATGGTGCTTTTGATAAAAATAGGCTATTTTAAGACTATCTCTGATTTAGGAAAAGGTCTTGCCAAGCTGGAAAGAGTTATTGGGAAGGACCTGACTGATAAACAGCAAACTTATAGTTCAGTGGGCAAGAGTCAAAACTGAAAAACAATAGAAAAATGATAAAGTTGGGAAGTCAAGCATTATGAAAAAAGGCTCGAAGATTTGCAGCGTGTTATTTATTGTCTGTTATATACACTCTTATGAGGAGGAAATTTAAATGAATAGATTCCATAAATTTTTAATCCTTGGAATAGGGTTAGTATTTTTGGCGATGAGTGTAACAGTCGTCTCCTGTAAAAAAGGTGAGGAGGAACCGCAGGTTATAGCTCAGGAGAAAGCAGTGGAAAAAGAAGTTCTTTACTACACATGCGGCATGCATCCATCGGTTAGAGTCAGCCCTGAAGATTATGAGAAGGGAAATAAAAAATGTCCCATCTGCAATATGGATTTAGTCCCAGTTTATAAGGAAATGGAAGCAATGGAGATGGAGGCCGGTGAACACAAAGAAATGGAAAATCTTGTCAAATTAAGCCCAGAAGCACAGGCCATTGCCATGGTTAAAACAGAGGAAATCCAGTTTCGCCCACTTTTTAAAGAAATATATACTGTAGGGCAGATGGATTATGATGAAAGAAAAGTGGCCTTTGTTGCTGCCTGGATTTCCGGCCGGATTGATAAGCTTTTTGTGGATTTCACAGGGGTGAATGTTAAGAAGGGAGAACCTTTGGTCTGGATTTACAGCCCTGATTTAGTGACAACACAACAGGAATATCTTCTTGCTCTTGAAACGCAAGAAAAGGTTCAAGGGACTCAAAACATAGAAACGATTAAAGGGGCAGAGTCTTTAGTAGAGGCTTCCAAAAGAAGGCTTCTCCTTTGGGGAATTAGCGAAGAACAGATAAAGGAATTAGAGCAGAGGAAAAAGTCAAATACTCATATGACAATATATGCTCCTATTGGAGGAACAGTCATCCACAAGAATGCTCTTGAAGGAAAGTATGTTAAAGAGGGGGAGAATTTGTATAAGATAGCTGAGCTTTCCAACCTTTGGATGCTGGCTGATATCTACGAATACGAGATGGCCTGGGTCAAGAACAGACAGAAAGTAGAAATTACCACTCCTGCGTATCCAGGTGAAAAATTTGAGGGGCGAATATCTTTTATCGACCCTTACTTAAACCAGAAGACCCGTTCTGTGAAAATAAGAGTGGATGTGCCCAATCCTCGGTTGAAGTTAAAGCCAGGGATGTATATCAATGCGCTTATAAAGTCTTCTATCCACGAAGGAATTCGCGGGCCCGGAAAGGTAATCTACACCTGCCCGATGCATCCGGAAGTGATATCTGATAAGCCAGGGGAATGTCCGAAATGCGGAATGTTTCTGGTGAAAAAAGAGCTGGCTTCTCAAGATGCAATTCTGGCTGTACCCAAAGATGCAGTCCTGGATACGGGCACGAGGAAGCTTGTCTACTTAGAGAAAGAAAAAGGAAGCTACGTGCCAAAGGAAGTTGAACTTGGCCCAGAAGCCACAGCCTCAGTTGATGGAATAAAAAGAAAATATTATGTCCTTAAAGCCGGGCTTTCTGAAGGAATGAAAGTGGTTTCTCAGGCTAATTTTCTGATTGATTCTCAGAGCCAGATTACAGGTCAGGCAGAAGGTGTTTATGGGGGAGCCATAAAAGCAGAAAAAAAGAAAAAAAAGCCTCCATCGAAGCATATTCATTAAGAGACGCTTTTTCTTGAGCATAGAACTTAAGTGATAGACAGGAGATTTGGATGATCAACAAAGTTATTGAATATTCTCTTCGTAATAAATTTCTCATTTTCGCCTTTTTTATTCTTATCATCGGTTTGGGCTTCTCGGCTCTCAATAAAACTCCCATCGATGCCATTCCTGATATCGGAGAAAACCAGCAAATCGTATTTGTTGATTGGCCAGGAAGAAGTCCAAAGGATATCGAGGATCAGGTCGTTTACCCGCTTACGATCAATCTCATGGGAATACCAGGAATGAAGGTTATTCGTTCCAATTCCATGTTTTCATTTGGAATGATAAACATTATCTTTGAAGACTGGGTAGATTTCTACTGGTCACGAACCAGGATTTTGGAAAGATTGAATTTCGCTCAAAAGGATCTCCCAGAAGGTATTGTTCCCCAACTTGGTCCAGATGCCACTGCTCTTGGCCAAGTATTTTGGTACACGATAGAAAACGGCTATTACTGCCCTGACCATCCCAAAATGAGATCCAATAAACCCGGAAAATGCCCTGAAGGTGGGAAAGAGCTTGTTCGTTCCGCATATAATTTAGGCGAACTGCGTTCAATCCAGGATTGGTATGTTCGTTACCAGCTTAATGCCGCTAAAGGTGTTTCTGAAGTAGCCACTGTCGGTGGCTTTGTCAAACAATATCAAATCGACGTTGATCCCAATAGACTTCTAGCTTACAGCATTAATTTGCACAGCATGTTCAATGCTGTCCGAAACAGCAACATCGATGTGGGTGCCAAGGTCATCGAAGAAGCTGGAGCCGAATTTATCGTGCGTGGCCTTGGTTTTATCAAATCAGTAGAGGATATTGAAAACATTGTGATCGGATCTCATGAGGGAGTTCCAGTCTACATCAAAAATATAGGGAAAGTGACTCTCGGTCCCGATTTCAGAAGGGGTGCCTTGGATAAAGAGGGAGCTGAAGTGACAGGCGGAGTGGTTTTAATGAGATATGGGGAGAATCCCTTAAAAGTTATCGAAGCCGTTAAGGAAAAAATTATGGAGATTACGCCAGGTCTTTCACCCGGGGTCCAGATTGTTCCTTTTTATGATCGTACCGAGCTAATAAACCGGGCAACAGATAATCTAAAAGAGACCTTATTGGAAGAGATTGTGGTTGCGGTCATTGTTATTCTCCTCTTTTTAGGTCATTTCAGGAGCAGCATTATCGTTTCTATTGTTCTTCCTGTGGGTGTTCTGATTTCCTTCCTTATCATGTATTATCTTAAAATTCCCTCTAATATCATGTCTTTAGGAGGAATAGCCATTGCCATAGGAGTCATGGTCGATGCAGGCATTGTGATGACCGAAAACATATCCCGTCACCTTGCATTATCGAGTGAAAGAGGATTGAGCACCTTACTCGTGGCTTCCAAAGAAGTGGGCTCAGCCATCTTTTTTGCTATCCTTATAATAATCGTGGCCTTTGTTCCTGTGTTTTCTTTAAGAGGACAGGCAGGAAAACTTTTTTCTCCTTTAGCGTTTACCAAAACTTTCGCCATGTTTGGTTCAGCTTTTTTAGCCATAACCCTTGTTCCTGTCCTTTGTTCCTTTTTTTTGAGAGGAAAGATGCGGCTCCCGGAGAAAAATTTCCTGACTCGACTCTTGATGCGTGTTTATGAACCTGTACTTCGGTTTTCGTTAAAGCATAAAATCATAGTGCTTCTCATTGCTGTTCTTCTTCTTGGAGTAAGTTATTTTCCTTTCTCAAAGATAAAGAGTGAGTTTATGCCCCCATTGAATGAAGGAGATTTGCTGTTTATGCCTGTTCTTCTGCCTGGAGCTTCACTTACCCAGGTTATGGATGTCATGAAAAAGCAAGATATGATTCTGAAATCATTTCCAGAAGTTGAACAGGTAGTTGGCAAGCTCGGAAGAGCAGAGACACCCACAGATCCGGCTCCCATAGGGATGATTGAGACTATTGTTAAATTAAAACCAAAAGAAATGTGGCGCGAAGGAATGACGCGCCAGGAATTAATAAATGAGTTTAATAATAGCCTGAGGATTCCTGGAGTAAGTAATATCTGGACTCAGCCCATTCGCAATCGCATTGACATGCTGGCCACGGGTATTCAAACGCCAATAGGAGTGAAGGTTTTTGGAGAGGATTTGAAGGTAATAGAAGAAATCGGAGTTAGAATTGAGAGCATATTGAAAGAAATCCCAGGAGCAAGAAATCCCTATGCAGAAAGAATCGGTAACAAGCCTTATTTAGAAATAGAAATCAACAGAGAAGAGGCAGCTCGCTACGGTGTAAAAGTCGGTGACCTCCAGCATTTAATCATGACAGCTATAGGCGGAATGAACATCACCACTACTGTTGAAGGAAGAGAGCGCTACCCCGTTCGAATACGCTATATGCGAGAGCTCAGAGACAGCTTTGAGGCTATGAAGAGAACCTTTGTTCCCACCCCAAGTGGCGCCCAGATCCCCATAAGCCAGCTGGCAATGATAAAAAGAGTGCCAGGACCAGCCAAAATAGCAGGAGAGAATACCATGCCCTATGTGAGGGTTTTTGTTGATGTCAATACAGATGAGGTGGGTATTGTAGATTTTGTCAATCAGGCGCAAAAAGAGGTCAGCGAAAAGCTGGATCTTCCCTCCGGATACTATATTTCCTGGAGCGGTCAGTATGAGTATGAAATGCAGGCCCGGAAGCGATTAATGACCGTGGTTCCTATATGTATCTTCATCATCTTCCTCTTGCTCTACATAAAGTTCAAACGGTTTTCGGCGGCGATGATCCTAATTTTTTCCCTGCCTTTTGCCTTTGTCGGAGGCATCTGGCTTCAGTTCTTTCTCGGGTTTAAGTTTAGTACAGCAGTCTGGGTGGGCTACATCGCTCTCTTTGGAGTCGCTGTGGAGGCGGGAGTGGTGATGATGGATTTTCTAGTAGAGTATTCTCGTAAAGGTAAAGATATTGTGGAGAATGTAGTCCAGGCAGGGTTGCTGAGAGTCAGGCCTATAATAATGACGACAGCTACAACTATACTGGCTCTTATTCCTATTTTGATAAGCACAGGAACAGGTTCAGAAATAATGAAGCCCATTGCAACACCGACTGTTGGGGGAATGGTAACAGCTACCATATTAAACCTTATCCTTGTTCCTGTTATTTTTACCTGGGTTATCCAGGGCCGATTGAAGAAAGAAGAGGGCAGAGAAGAGGAGCGATAATCATGGTACAGAAAAAGAAAAACATCTCGGATGTTTTAATCCATGAGGAAATAATACGAGGGAATTTATGCTAGCGAGTGGGGTAATGAGGAGATGCTTGACAGTACCTATCAGATAGGTAAAAATATAAATTCAAAATTAATGGAGGTTGAATCATGAAACATTCAAAAGTTTTAGCCATATGTTTGGCACTCTTTTTTGCTTTCATGGTAACAGGAATTGCTCAGGAGCAAGCCGAAGAGACAGTCGTTTGCCCCGTGAGCGGAAAAGAGATTAAGAAATCTGAAGCAAAAGCTTCCTACGAGTACGAAGGGAAGACTTATTATTTCTGCTGCCCGAATTGCAAAGAGGCGTTCATGAAGTCTCCGGAGAAGTATACACAGAAAAAAGCTGAGATGAAGGAAGTCTACACCTGCCCTATGCACCCGGAAGTTAAATCGGATAAGCCTGGTAAATGCCCTAAGTGCGGAATGAAATTAGAGAAGAAGATGATGCAGAAAAAGATGTTGATGCATAAAGAGGAAGAGCATGAACAAATAATGCATAAAGAGATGATGATGCAAATGATGAAAATGTTTAGCCATATGCACAAAAGATTTGGAAGAATGGCTTGCTGCCCTGAGATGAAGATGAAGGCCAAAGAAGGACGCTGCTGCCCTTTGATGGGCATCAAAGATGCTGATGTGAAGATCGAGAATTTAGAAGATGGAATTGCTGTGAAGGTGACGTCAAAGAATGCAGAAGTTGTGAAGAAAATTCAGGATATGGCGACCAAATTGAAAGAGATGTGCTGCCAAAAAGAAGAGGCCCACAAAAAGGAAACCGAGAAGAAAGAAGTCAAAAAGAAATAGTTCTAAGAATTAATAGAATTATCCCCCTTGCTCAGTCGGACAAGGGGGATTTTTTTGCCGTTAACTTTAAATTATTAATTACCAGTTACCTTCACCCAGATGAAGTTTTTGTTCTGATCTCATAAAAGGGGACAGTCCCCTTTTATTGGGAGAGGATGTCCTGGAGGCAGAGGAGGGAAGGGGGCATTTTTCTTCTCATCTCGATTGCCTTTACGGCTGCGCTAGCAGAAGGGATAGTGGTGTAACAGGGAATCCGGTAGGAGAAAGCGACTTTTCTGATCTTATGGGCATCGCTCCATTCATGGGTTCCGGATGGAGTATTGAAGATCATTCCCACTTTTCCATCTTTTATATCCTCAAGGATGTTCCTTTTTTCCTTGGAGACCTTACCGATAGTCTCCAGATTGAAGCCATATCTGCGAAGATATTGAGTTGTCCCTTCTGTGCCAACCATGTTGAATCCCAATTGTTCGAGTTTCTCTACGATCGGAATAATCTTTGGCTTGTCTTCATCTGGAGCGCTGACAAAAACTCTGCCACTCTGGGGAAGGTGAAATCCTGCTCCTTCTGAAGCTTTGAGGAAAGCCAGGGGAAAGTGCCTGTCAATTCCTATGGATTCTCCTGTGGAGCGCATCTCGGGTCCAAGAACAGGATCAACCTCCATGAACTTATCAAATGAAAAGACAGCTTCTTTCACTGCATATAGATTCGAAGGTCGCCGAATAATGTTGATCTCCTTGAGCGTCTCTCCCATGATCAGGCGTGTGGCAATCTTGGCAATGGGAACCCCGGTTGCCTTGGATAGGAAAGGAACTGTCCTCGAGGCTCTGAGATTGACTTCTAGTATATAGATTTTCGTTCCCTTGACAGCTACCTGGACATTCATCAGCCCCACGATCTGAAGTTCTTCAGCCATAAGCGTTACTTGACGCTCCACTTCCTTGATAATCCTATCAGCCAGGTAATAGGGAGGAGTAACCATAGTAGCGTCCCCAGAATGGATACCTGCTTCCTGGATGTGCTCGAGGATACCTCCGATATAAACATCCTCACCATCGCAGAGAAGGTCGACATCCAGCTCTACGGCATTTTCGATAAATTCATCGATGAGGATGGCATATTCTGACCAGTATTCCTGGATAGATTTTATATATTTCTCTAATTCCTTCTCACTGTGGATAACTTTCATGGCGCGGCCTCCTAGGACATAGGAAGGCCGGACAAGGACAGGATATCCGATTTTTTCGGCAGTCTCTAAAGCCTCGGCAGAATTTCTGGCCATGCCGTTTCTTGGTCGTATTAAGTTTAGCCTTTTGAGGAAATTGTCAAATTTTTCTCTGTCTTCTGTCTCGTCGATGGCGTGTGAGCTCGTTCCCAAAATTTTTGCCTTATTTTTCCAGAGCCCCACCGATATTTTTAAAGGAGTCTGACCTCCAAACTGGGCTATAACTCCATCTGGCTTTTCATTTCTGTAGATCGAAAGGACATCCTCAAGGGTTACGGGATCGAAGTAGAGGCGGTCAGAAATGTCGTAATCAGTGGAGACTGTTTCAGGGTTGGAATTGATCATGATGGCCTTGTAGCCCAGATCCCTTAAAGCATACACACCGTGAACACAGCAGTAGTCAAATTCTATCCCCTGTCCGATCCTATTGGGTCCTGAGCCGAGAATGATTGCCTTTTTCTGAGAGATTTTTGTTGCTTCGTTTTCTTCTTCATAGGTAGAGTAGAAATAGGGAGTTTCTGATTCGAACTCTCCCGCACAGGTGTCAACGACTTTCCAGACCGGTAATACCCTCCTTTTCTCTCTTATTTTTCTGACTTCTTCCTCCTTTAAACCTGTGAGCACGCCG
Organism: uncultured Eubacteriales bacterium; assembly: GCA_964608785.1. Lineage (GTDB taxonomy): Bacteria > Acidobacteriota > Aminicenantia > Aminicenantales > Aminicenantaceae. The sequence goes on along the minus strand of CAZSPM010000031.1, from coordinate 797 downwards.
ATTCTTTTGTCAGAGAATCCCAGTTCTTTGGCTCTTCGAAGAACATCATGGTCCAAGGAGTTTAGCCCCACAGATTTCAGCTCTTCTTCAAAGTTGATGATTTCTTTGATGTTCTGTATGAAGAATGGATCGATTTGAGTGTGGTGACTTATCTTTTCTACAGTTATCCCAGCTCTGAGAGCATCAGCAATAAACCAGAGTCTTTCAGCATTGGGTTGAGCACGGCTCTGGCTCAATATCTTTCTGTCTTTTCTTTTTATTTTTTCTTCGAATCCCCATCGGTCTATCTCGAGAGCACGGATAGCTTTCTGAAGAGATTCCTTAAAAGTGCGGCCGATAGCCATCGTCTCTCCGACCGACTTCATCTGGGTAGTGAGGGCTGGTTCTTCCTCAGGGAATTTTTCAAAAGCAAAGCGGGGGATCTTGACCGCAACATAGTCGATGGCAGGTTCAAAGCAGGCCGGAGTCTTTTTCGTTATATCGTTTAAAATTTCATCCAGGGTGTAGCCCACTGCCAGTTTAGCGGCCATCTTGGCGATCGGGAAACCTGTGGCTTTAGAAGCCAGGGCAGAGGAGCGGGAAACCCGGGGATTCATCTCGATGATCATCATCTGGCCATCCGAAGGGTTGATGGCAAACTGGATGTTGGAGCCTCCTGTTTCTACTCCTATCTCCCTCATGATCGCAATCGAGGCGTCCCTCAATCTCTGGTACTCTTTGTCAGTCAGGGTTTGAGCCGGTGCAACTGTAATAGAATCTCCAGTATGCACTCCCATAGGATCGAAGTTTTCGATGCT
>CAZSPM010000030.1:0-10526 GCA_964608785.1 uncultured Eubacteriales bacterium | reverse complement strand
TTTTGATGGGACTCATCCAATATTTAAATATTTTAAGATTCTCAATAATATATTATTGGTATTACCTTTAGTGGATAAATTAAAATCAGTGACTAAGAAAATAGTGCTTTATGGAAGCTGTGCTAATGGAAAAGATACTTCTGAAAGCGATATTGATCTTTTCATCGTTTCTGAGAAGAGAAAAAAGACTCTTCAAATAATAGGTAATTATTCTTTAGGAAAAGCTTTTGAAGACATTAAAATCCAACCTATAGTCCAAAGCTCAATAGAACTTTTAAGAAGTGAGAAAGATGACAAAGAGTTTCTGTCATTAGTGAGGGAAGGAATTGCTTTATGGGAAAGGCCAACGGATGAATCCAGATTTTAAGTTATGTTTAGAAAAGAAAAAAATTGTCCCTTTTACTAAAGGAAAAAACTTAGTAAACAAAGAGTTACGGACAGCGAACGAAGATCTCGCTGATGGTAAATTTGGATTAATTCATGGGAAGTATAAATGGTCAACTATTCAACGGTATTATTCGATGTTTCATACAGCCAGAGCTTTATTGTATTCTAGAGGTTTCAGAGAAAAGAGTCATCATTGTCTTCATGTTGCTTTAATCGCTTTATTTGTTGAAGAGAAGAAATTAGGATTAGAATTTGTTGAATCCTTTAGAACTGCCATGATGTTGAGAGAAGATGCTGATTATAGAACACATTTCTCTAAATCTGGAGCTAAGGTTGTTTTAAAGAAAGCTGAAGAATTTCTAAATAGGGCTAAGGAGCTTTTGGAAAAGAAGTGAAAGTAAACTTGAGTGCATTCCTAAATTTGGATAATGATCCTCCCTGCGTGATTCAAGTAAGCTGTAATATCACATATAAAAAAATGGAATGGGTGAGCGAGGGGTCTCGAACCCCCAACCTCTGGATCCACAATCCAGTGCTCTAACCTGTTGAGCTACGCTCACCATACAAAGGGGAAGTAAAATTTTCGCATCAATCAAGAGTAAAGTCAATATTGGGTTTTTGAGCTTGAGATTAAAAGATGTAGCCAGATTCGCCTATTGTCCTTCGATTAAATCCAGGACATTGGCTTGATCGCGCCACCTTTCCTTTACTTTGACTTGCAGATCGAGAAATATCTTAGAATCTAAAATTTGTTCCATTTCTTGGCGAGATTGAGTACCGATTTTTTTTATGAGATGTCCATGTTTCCCGATGACGATTTTTCGATGTGTGTCTCTTTCAACAAAAATAGTGGCCTTGATATATTTCATCCTTACCTCTTTCACTGAGGCTGACTCAGGAGAGGAAGCATCTGATCTTTTACTTTTTAATCTGTCTTCAATTTTATCGATATAGACGGCTGTCACAAAAGGCAGTTCTTGTCTGACGTGGCTGAGGAGCTTTTCTCGGATGATTTCTGACAAGAGAAATCTCTGGGATTGATCCGAGATTTCATTATCACTAAAAATCTTTTCTGCATCAGGTAAAAAGTCGTAGGTTTTTTCTTCTAGTACATCTATATTCGTTCCTTTGAGTGCGGAAATGGGAATGATCTCTTTGAAATCCAGAAGATCTTTGTATTTGTCAATAATGAGAAGGACGTTTTCTTTCTTTACGATATCTACCTTATTTATCAGCAGAAATATGGGCGTTGTGATATTTTTTAAGATATCAATGACGAATTGATCGCCATGCCCAAACTTCTGTGTGGCATCGATGAGCAAATTTACAAGGTCAGAGGTTTCCAGCGAGGAATAAACAAAGTTCATCATTCGTTTATTCAGTTTGTGTAGGGGTTTATGAATGCCCGGATTATCGACAAATATGATCTGGCCTTTTTGTGTGGTTTTGATTCCTAGGATACTGATTCTAGTTGTCTGGGGTTTATCAGAAATAATGGCCACTTTCTGGCCTATTATTTTATTCAGAAGGGTGGACTTCCCGACATTAGGACGTCCTATCAAACCGACATAGCCGACTTTCATTTTAGTATATTAAATTTCCTCAAACATGTGGGCTTGATGAATCAAGCCCCTACACTTTTTTGATTCTGAGCTTTTTTATCCTCTTCTGATCCACATCAAGAATATCGAGGGATAAGCCTTTAATCTGGAGAGTTTCTCCCAGTTCTGGCAGTCGTCCAAGGTGATGGGTGATCAGGCCGCTGACGGTTAGGTAGCTTTCCTCTGCCAACTCGACATCAAAAAGCTCTTCAATTTTTTCCACTTCTGCATCCCCGGGCACCACATAATCTAAAGGGCCTTTCTTTATTATTTGAACCTCATCTATATCATATTCGTCTTGAATTTCTCCCACGATCTCCTCTACGAGGTCTTCCATCGTAACCAGGCCTGAAATACCCCCGTGTTCGTCCACGACTATGGCCAGTTTTTGTTTTCTTTTCTGAAATTCCTTTAGGAGTTCTGCCACTTTCATGGATTCCGGGACAAAATAGACTGGACGTATGAGCGGCTCGATAGAACTTTTCTTATGTTTGTCGTCTGAATACTGGAGTAAATCCTTGGCAATGACAATTCCCTCAATGTTGTCTACCCTGTCTTTGTAAACGGGTATGCGAGAATGCTTCTCTTTAAGCCCCAGGTCTCTGAGTTCATCCATGGTAGCATCCTTCTTGATGCAGGCGATATCAACCCTTGGAGTCATGATTTCTCTGACAACTGTATCACCAAATTCAACAACACTTTTGAGAAGCACGCCTTCTTCTTTTTCTATGATTCCTTCTTCCTTGGCCTCCTCGATAAAGGTCTGGATTTCTTCCTCGGAGGCTTCGCGCAGCTCCTGCTCTTCTTTCTCAGGAGAACTTTTTTTGGCTAATAGGAGCAGCGGTTTAGCAAGAAGAAACGGAAGTCTGAAGGAGGGGAGGAGAAGGGCGAGTGCTTTCTTTTTATTCTGGAGACTGAGAAGTCGCGGCAGCACTTCGAAGAAGATTGAATATGCGGCTAATGAGGCTAAAAACAACCAGAGCGGCCAAAATTTCAAGCGCGGAAAAAGTAAATAGGCATAGACCAGAAAAGCGACAATAAAGAGAACTCGCATGTACTCTATAGCTATTTTAATGTCGTCATAGAGATCGAGGATTTTGAGCCTATACGCCTTTTCTTTATTTTCAAGGAGACGGCTGATTGAAATTTTTGAAAAAGAACTCAAGGATACATGAAAGAGGGAAAATAGAAATGCGGCCAGAAAACTCAAGCCGAAGCCTGCCCATTTCAAAATTTCGGTTTCCATATCATTCCCTTAAAACAAGCTTTTCCATTCTCTCTTCCTCTTCTTCGATTCCAGCAGCGTGGTCAAATCCGAGGAGATGGAGGAATCCGTGAACGGTTAAAAACTCAAGCTCCCTTTCAAGACCGTGTTTTTGAGGGAAGCATTGGTTAAACGCTTGGGGAACAGATAGGACGATATCTCCGAGATAGAATTTTCCGTCTGGTGTCTTTTCCTTTATAGGGAAACTCAGCACATCTGTGGGTGAGTTTTTCTTCAGATATTTGCGGTTCAATTGTTTTATTTTCTTTGTATCTACAAAAACCAAAGTGATCTGGGGATCCTTGAGGTTGTAACGTTTGACTAATCTATCTAACAAGATTTTAAATCTTCTTGTATTGATCCAATATCTATGCTGTTGATTTAGAATTTCTATCATTGAGTTTTTCTGTTTTTGCCGCCTTTTTCTTTTTTTTCTCAAATTCAAAACCCGGATATTCGACTCTGGGGTGATAGATTGGATAGATAGTTGCGACAAAAGAGGAGCCTATTTCCTTCAGTTCTTTCAGGGAAAAATCGCAGTCATCAAGCTGTCCGTCCTGCATATAGTAATTAAAAATTTCGTTTATGACTTTTTTAAGGTTTGCTTTAGTATGTGATTTCAGGCTTCGGGACGCCGCCTCGACTGAATCTGCGAGCATGATCAAGGCCGCTTCTTTGGTTTTAGGAGGGGGCCCAGAGTATCTGTAGCTTTCTTCGCCGATTGTCTGCATTTCAGGGTCATATTTTTCTTTTGCCTTCTGGTAAAAATACCTGACAAGAGAATTTCCGTGATGTTGCTCGATCATGTCCCTGATTATTTTGGGAAGCTTCAGTTTTTTTGCCATCTCCACGCCTTCTTTGACATGGTTGATGATGACAAGTGTGCTCATGCTCGGCTTGAGCTCTTTATGCCTATCAGACTCTCGAGTCCGGTTCTCGATGAAGTACTCCGGTCTTTTGGTTTTACCAATATCATGGTAGAGGCCTCCCGCCTTGGTCAGCATGGCATCCAGCTTGAGCTCTTCTGCGGCCTTTTCGGCTAAAGAAGCCACGACTAAAGAATGGTGATAGGAACCGGGCGCTTCTATGGCCATCTGTCTGAAAATCGGAAGTTCCGAGTTTGTCAGTTCAAGGATTTTAGTCTGAGTGAGAAATCCGAAGATATTTTCAAACACTGGAAGAAATAGAAAGGCAAAAGCGCTACTTATTATTCCCCCTAAAAGACCCATCACAAGCTCACTTGCGAAGAGGTCAACAGGACCGATTCTCTCTTTAATAAGATGGATTGTAATGATAACGAAGACATTAATCGGAGCCAGCAGGAAAATGCCTGACCGAAATGTGGAGGTTCTCTTTTGTTTTCCATAGTACTTTATTCCGTATATGGCAGCGAATCCTCCCAATATGCTGAACATCATCAAGTCGAAGTTACCCTGGAAAAGATAGCCCACAAGCATACTGTTGATAATTGTATAGATGATGGCGGTTGTATTCTGGGTCAGAAATGCGAGGAGAATCACGCCGAATTGAAAGGGGAAAGCATACCTATAGCTTTCAGCGAACTTAAGCAGTGAGAAATTGCTGCTCTGGCTGAATGTATCGGCAAGGAAAATCGAAAGCTTATAGAAGAGAAAACTGATAATTAGAATAAGCCCCATCATGATGAAATTTTTTAAAGCCAGCCGGAATTTGAGGAGAGATTTTAGATAATACCAGAGCGTGAGAAAAAGAAGGCCGAAGAGAAGAAACGTGCCTGCAAAGTTTGTCAGCCAGCTCGGTTTGGCGCGCAAGTTTTCATTGATGATTTTTATCTCTTTGAGCGCATCTTCTTTGACTTCGTCACCTTTGCGTATGATCACTTTTCCCTTTTTTATGGTGTAAAAAGCAGTGCCTACACTAACACGAGCTTCTCTTTTTCTCTCTTCTGTCTCGATCACGTTGTAGGTGATATTCGGTGAAATAAAGAGATGGGAAAGGATGGTAAGCATGGACCTTTCGTTTCGGGGAAGGTCTAATCGGTTTATCTCCTCCAATAATATCTCTTTGCTTTCTTTGATATCCATAATCTCATCGACCGTTACCGTGAATTCCTGTTCGGGACCTCTAAGGAGTGTCAGGCCTCTCTCCTGTTCACCGTGGATGAATAGGTTTTTGGTAAGGATTATATTTTGGCGAGATGTTTTGCCGATGAGATTAATCAGGTTTTCCTCAATGTTTGAGGCGAATTTGGCTCTAATAAGAGCATTCAGCTCTGTTGTAGAGATTTCAAGGGCAAACTTATCCAAGGCGGCTTGTTTGAATTCCTCAATCCCGCTTGTTGTGACTGGTATTTTAATCCACTCCCGCCCGGATTCGAAAAATTCCCTAATTTTCTCTTCAGTGTTTAGGAAAACGTTTTGATCGTAATCGTAAATTGGCAGGACTTCCTCTTCTGCATTCTTTTTTCTCCTTTCCGTTGTTTCTTTATCTTCAATGGTTAGATCGGCAGGAGCAATGATATCATTGGAGGCGATTTCTCCTGCTTCGGGCTGGGGAAGAGATTTTGAAGGAAGATAAGCGATGAGGTAGGAAAGGATGATTACAAAGATAAAGAGAAAAACAAAAGGATTCTCCACCAACTTTTTCCAGAATTTGGACTTCTCTTCTTTTTTGGTTAATGTCGTGTTGGGCTTTTTCTTCACAGTAGTGTCTGAGCTTTTGAAAAACTTGATTTTTTTAAATGAGAAGGAGTTCATTTATCTTTTTTGTGATCTAGCTTCAGCTTTTTCGTAGACTTTTATAATTTTTTGAACGAGCGGATGCCTGACAACGTCTCTATCGTTAAAGTGGATGAGGGCAATTTCCTTTATCGGAGCAAGAATTTTCATTGCATGAAGAACGCCCGATTTTTTTGGCTGAGGCAAATCAATCTGGGTTATATCGGCCGTGACGACCATTTTGGAATCAAAGCCAGCGCGAGTGAGAATCATTTTCATCTGTTCTTTCGTAGTGTTCTGAGCTTCATCAAGAATTATAAAAGAGCTGTTTAGGGTCCTTCCCCTCATAAAGGCCAAAGGAGCAATTTCTATGATGCCTTTTTCTATGAGCCTGTCTGCCTGTTCTGTCTGAGCTAGGTCAAACAAGGCGTCGTAGAGAGGGCGAAGGTAGGGATTAATTTTTTGGATCATATCTCCAGGGAGATAGCCCAATTTTTCGCCCGCTTCAACTGCCGGGCGCGTAAGGATAATACGGTTCACGGTTTTATTCTGGAGGAAAGAGAGTGCCATGGCCATGGCTAGGTATGTTTTTCCTGTTCCTGCAGGTCCTATCCCGAAGACAAGATCATAAGATTTGATGGCATGGATGTAGTCTTGTTGATTGAGGCTTTTTGGGGTTACGGATTTACGGGATAGGTTTAGATCTTCAGCAGGGAAAAATTCCTCCAGACGTTGACTTTGTCCTTCTTCCAGGAGATCTAGAGCGATATGATAGTCTTCTTCCTTTAGAGTGTGCCCTTTTTCATCCAGCTCTTTCATTTTGTTGAAATAATATTTGGCGAACTTGACCTTCTCTTGGTTTCCATCTAACAACAGGCAATCGCCCCGCACAGAGAGAGTTATTCCAAGCCTCTTTTCGAGCTTTCTCAGGTTCTTATCCAGAACTCCAGAGAAAGAATTTTTCCTGATATAAGGGTGTTCGATTTTTTCCATATTAGATTATAGGGCGGGATTCACTCATTAGATTAATCTTGGTTAATAGATAATAAACATTAAAAACCAACCTTTGTCAAGTGGGCTCCCTATTATATCCTGATGCGTCTCGGGACATCTCGGACTTGGTTGTCCTTCCCAAAACTGGGGGATGGCAAAGGCTCAGACGGGATTGAAAAAAATGTCATTCCTGTACTTTAGTCATTCCTGTGCAAACAGGAATCCAGAAGGTGGATAGAGTCAAGTGGGGTCAGACCTTTATAACTTTCTGTCATTTCTGCAAAATTAGGAGGATACATCAATACTTCAGTCATTCCTGTGCAAACAGGAATCCAGAAACATGTTTGTCATTTCCGCATAACATGTGTCTGCGGAAGCTTGTGCCCATGAAGATGGGTAGCAGGTAGCAGGAGGATACATCAATACTTCACTCATTCCTGTACTTTAGTCATTCCTGTGCAAACAGGAATCCAGGCTTGTTCCCGCAGAAGCGGGAAACCAGAAATATGAAAGACGCTTATCTAGATAGGCCTAGATTCCTGTTTGCACAGGAATGACGGTAGGAATGGCATTTTTTTCTACCCCGCTGGAATCCAAAGAATAACTAAAGTTTCCAAGGTCTGACCCTGTTGGAGGTTGAAAAAAAAGAAAAGCTGATGTATATATCAGATTTAGTTTTAAATAACAGTCATTCGGAGGAAAATTTCTAGACATTTTTGCATTTAATAATAAAAGGAGAAAATGATGGAAAACGAATCTACGACTGTTTCCATTCCAACTTCTTTGTATAAAAAAATAGAGGAAAAAATAAAGGATTCGGAGATTTCTTCTGTTTCGAGCTATATCACAAAAGTTTTAAGAGAAAAACTTTCCCAAAAAGAGGAATCCGCAGAAGCTCTCAGCAAAGAGGATGAAGAAAAGGTAAAGGAACGATTGAAGGCTTTAGGTTACATAGACTAAAGCCATCTGGGAATCTGAGCTTATATCCCACGAATAAGAGAGGAGTTCAGTATGGTCGCACCACATGGAGGAAGACTCATTTCACGTGTTTTGCAGGGAGAAAAAAGAGAGAGTGCTTTACAGAAAGCAGACGGATTGTCCTCCCTGAAACTCAATTTTGAGCTATTGAGTGATGTAGAAAACATAGCATTCGGTGTTTTTAGTCCAATGGAGGGATTTCTGGGAGAAAGGGAGTACCGGAGTGTTATGAGCCAGATGAGGCTTTCCAATGACCTTCCCTGGCCAATTCCTATTGTCCTGGATGCCAGTCACGAAGAGGCTGAAAAGCTAAAAGCGGGAGAAGAAGTAGCACTCCGTAATGAAAAAGGCGAGCCTGTCGCTCTTCTCACTCTAGAGGAGAAATTTGAGTTCAACAAGGAAGAGCTGGCTGAGAATGTTTTCCAGACGACAGATACGGCTCACCCAGGTGTCGCCAAAGTCAAAAACATGAAGGATATCCTCCTTGCTGGGAAGATTGATTTGATTCAAGAAACGCCTACTCCTTTCTACAAGTATAAACTCAAACCAATAGAGACGAGGATTCTTTTTAAGGAAAAAGGCTGGCGCACTGTTGTGGGTTTTCAAACGAGGAATACTCCTCATATCGGACATGAATATGTTCAAAAAACAGCATTGACTTTTACTGATGGGATCTTTGTTAATCCTGTTATCGGCCGCAAAAAAAAAGGAGACTTTAAGGATGACGTGATTCTTGCTTCCTATGATGAACTTATCAGGAATTACTATCTGAAGGAACGGGCTGTTGTGGCTATTCTCCAGATGGAAATGAGGTATGCAGGCCCCAGAGAGGCTATCTTTCATGCCATTATCCGGAAAAATTTTGGTTGTACGCACATCATCATCGGCCGGGACCACGCAGGAGTCGGAAATTATTATCCACCCTATGCGGCCCAGGATATTTTCGAAGAATTCCCTGACCTGGGAATCGTCCCTCTATTCTTTAAATCTTTTTACTTCTGCAAGAAGTGCAATGCAGTGGTCAATGAAAAAATATGCCCCCATCCTCCATCTGAACACATAAACTTCTCCGGGACTAAGATCAGAGAAATGCTGGTTCAGGGAGAGCGCCCTCCAGAAGAGCTGATGCGGCCTGAGGTGGCTGACGTGATCTTGAGTTATGATAATCCATTTGTGGAGTAAAAAATGACGGAGCCAATTTATATCGTTTCTGGATTGCCACGGTCAGGCACATCTATGATAATGCAGATTCTGGAAGCTGGCGGGATGCCCATAGCCACTGACAAAAAGAGGGAACCCGACGAAAGCAATCCCAAAGGTTACCTCGAGATTGAAAGCGTTATAAACAAACTTAAAGACAACCTAGATTTCGTGTTTAATTTTAAGGGCAAAGTATTGAAGGTTATCGCTTATGGTCTTCAATTCCTCCCTCATGACAACTACCATATAATCTATGTAGAGAGGAATATAGATGAGGTTTTGGATTCCATGGAAAGAATGATGGGCGCCAAGGATGAAAACAGAGATGATACTAAGAAAGCGTTCATTAAGTTGAACGATAAGACAAAAGCAGAGATCACTGAAAGAGAGGATATGAAAGTACTGTTTGTAAACTACAACGAGATTCTTTCCGGCCCCGCGGAACATCTCAATGAAATACACCGATTCTTACAAGATAAAAACCTGGACTTGGAAAGGATGACAAAGGTTGTAGACGACAGATTATACAGGCAAAGGAGAACGGGCTGATATGAAAGACCAGAAAGGATTCACGGCTTGGTTCACTGGATTACCCTGTTCAGGAAAGACTGCATTGGCTAACCGAGTGGCAGAAATTCTAAAAGAGAGAGGCTTGAGAGTGGAGAGATTGGATGGAGATATTGTTCGCCAGAGCTTGACCCGGGATCTGGGCTTTTCCAAGGAAGATCGTAATGAAAACATATCCAGAGTCACTTTTGTGGCCAAGCTTTTGACCAGGAATGGAGTTGCTGTCCTTACTTCTTTTATCTCTCCCTACCGTGAGATAAGAGCTTTGGCCAGGGAAGAAATCGGCAATTTTATCGAAGTTTATGTTAAATGTTCTCTAGAAGTTTGTATGGAGCGGGATGTAAAAAGGATGTACGAGAAAGCCATCAAAGGGGAGATAAAAGAGTTTACAGGCATTTCTGACCCTTATGAAGAGCCGTTGAATCCTGAAATTCTTCTAGAGACTGACAAGGAAACTCTGGAAGAGAGTATAGATAAAGTGATAAAAAGATTAAGCGACCTAGGATATATATAGAGTAAAATATAAATAAAATGATGTCATTGCAAGGAGCAGAGAAGATTTCCACGCTGCGCTCGCAACAGGCTACGCAATCTCACGGTAAAAAAGAAGATTAAACGAAGATAATGAGTAAATATTTAGTAACAGGTGGTGCGGGTTTTATAGGTTCCCATATATCAGAAGAGCTGGTCAAAAGAGATCATCTAGTCAGGATCATTGATAATTTTTTGACAGGAAAAAGGGAAAATATGGCTGCTTTCCGGGATAAAATCGAACTCATTGAAAGAGAATGTAGAGATTTTGATACCTGTAAGCAGGCCTTAGAGGGTGTTGAGTATGTT
>CAZSPM010000029.1:0-10551 GCA_964608785.1 uncultured Eubacteriales bacterium | reverse complement strand
AATCTTATCAAAAAATCTTGCCATACCTGCCTCGATAGTCAGGGCAGCCTCAGAGATGAAGATTTTATGGCGGCCTTCTTTTTCAAGAGTTTTGATGACTTCTTTTTTCTTTTCAAAAACAAGGGGATGGATGACCTTATTAAGGAATAATCGCTCCTTCTCATTAGCGTAAACAATGGCTCCCAGCTTAGAACGGTTTATGGTTTTATCATTATTAAGAATATCTTCTCCAAAGTGGCCAATGATCTTTTTCCAGGCTGGCTTTTCGGGTTCCATCAGCTCGTGAGCTATTTTATCGGCATGATGAACATAGCAACCTAAATCTTCTAGGACTTTTGTCACTACAGATTTACCTGTGGCGATACCGCCTGTTAAAGCTACTATCAACATGACCACAAATCCAGAGCTATTTTATATAAAAATTTTCTAACAATCAAAAAAGTGGAATAGAAGACTGGGGCTTATTTTTTCTTTTAATCGGAGATGATTCTAAATTTTTTGTTGAAGCGGATAGCCAAGCCTTGTTTTTTCTCTTTTTTGTCCGGCTCTTCAAGTCGAACGGTAAGCCCGCCAAGGAGGAGCTTTAGTTTTTGACCACCACTCAGTTCATCAGGAATGTCAATGACAAGATTGAGTTTTGAACCGACAACCACACCTGAATCCAGACAGAAATAGGCTCCTTGACAGCTTATGTTATTAAGCATAATGTTCTCTTTGAATTTTTTTCCTTGAGGAAGTTTTCCTTCAACTTCAGCTGATAGAGGAAGGTCAAACCGCCATTCTCTACGACGATTGAATTTGAGATCAGCAATCTCTTTCTTCATCTTCTTTTTGGAAGGGGCTTTTTTTGATGATGGTTTTTTCATCACTGTTATCTCTTTAATGTCTTCATATGCTAAAACAGCGCAGAATTAATGGCATACAAGGCCAGCTGGAGTCTGCTGTGCGTATCGAGCTTGGCATAAATACTTTTGATATGAGATCTTACTGTGTTCTTGCTGATGAAAAGAGCCTCTGCGATCTCATCGTTACTCTTTCCCTGTCCAATAAGTCTCAGCACTTGGAATTCTGTAGGAGTGAGCTGGTCGAGAGTCTTCTCCTTAAGGTCTCTTCCGACAACAGATATGATTCGATCCATAATACTTGACATCTTATCTCGAGGCAGCCAGATCTCTCCCCTGTGGACTGTTTGAATGGCTTCAGCCAATTGATTGGAGGAATCATTCAGATCAAAGTATCCTCTTGCTCCAGAATTCATGAGACTGACGACTTCTTCATGAGAAGGGATATTGCCTAAAAGTAATAATTGGGACTTTGTCTGAATCTTAGAAATTTCTCTGATTGCTTTGCAGATTTCTCGAATATTTGGCAGGGGCTCAGAATTCACAAAAAGGACAACGTTAGGCTTCACTCTTTTTATTGATTCCATAAAGGAATCAATCGTGGCTTTCTCGATGTGACTAATTTTTATGTCAGTGCCTATCTCTATCTTTTTCAAAATTCCTTCAAGGATTATCTCGGATGCACAGTAAATGAGGACGCTGGTTTTTTTGGCTTCGATATTCTTGGGCTTTGTTTTTTTTGTAGCTGTCACTTTATTTATTATCCCCAATCGGAATCTAGATTTTCCATAATTTTCGTATGTTGTTGAATATATTATAAAATCAGATACTAGTTGTCAAGAGCAGATTGATTCGATGATTAAAAGTGTGGTGTTGATTGAGGTGTTAGATTAATTTTTGGTTGGAGGGAACTATTTTATAATTTTTCTCAAGTCGAATAGAGACGAGCTGCTTTTTTATCGCGTTTCTATCGGATCTGGCATATACCACAATTCCTGAAATGATTAGCCTGAATTGATCTTCAAGGATAAGAGTTTTTGGGATTTTCAGAGATAAATTGAGCTTGGCGCCGATTGTTACTCCTGAATTCAACCAGAACGCCGCTTCTTGAGAACTTATAGAATAGAGTTCTGTTCGTTCTTGAAATTCGCTTCCTGTAGCGGTCATTCCACTAACCAGAGCTTGAAGAGAGAGTTCAAAGCTCCGCTCTCTCTTCACAGCTCTGGTGTCGCCTTGGAAGGAGGGTTTATCTAGAATTTTTGCTAAGTCCATCGTAGGGGAATGATTGTGCCAGATGATTCGAAAACAATCAATCGCTTTTGAAGATGAATTTCGGGGTGATTTTTTGGTGATTTATCTCATCGAAAGAGGTTATGCCTGCGACTAATTATACTTAACCTTGTTTTTCTCATTTGAGCAAAGTTGAATATAAAGCCCCGTAATTTCTTATTCTTCGGCTTCAATTATGTATTTGGTCTGGAATTTAAGAGATACTCGTTGTTGTTGATCTTTCCCTTTGCTTGCTTCTATAAAGATTGTTCTGCCTTTTATGATGAGATTAAGATTTTTGTCTGGCGCAAGTTTTGGAGGGAGATTGATGATAAGTTTTAACTCCTGATCTAAGGAGACAGGAGCTGTCAGCCAGAAAGATGACCCATAATGACTTATATAAGATAGAACAGTTTGTTCTTGAAAAGTTTTTCCAAAGATGTCCTTTCCTTCCACTATGGTTGGAAGAGGGAGATTGAAACCCATCGCTTTTTCTTCGATTTTGTGAATTTCGTGGGGGAGTTCTTTTTTTGACATGGTTGCTTTTTTTTCCTTTTTTTTCTGCGAGAGAATAACTTGCCACTTTTTATTTGAGGGGTCAATCACCCCTTTAGATGATATAAGGGGTGAAATTTTAAAGGGTCGGTTTTATTTTTTTAAAAAAAGACTCACCCCCATTTCTAAGCAGAGTTTTTTGCGCAAGAGGTGGATGGCCTATCCTGTGTAATTCTTTTAGAATGAATGAATTTTAGCTCTCTTGACAAAAAAAAGAGCTGTATATAGAATGAGCGAGAATTGAGACAGTGGAGAAAGAAGTGAATAAAGAAGAACGGTTCGTAAAGCAAATAACTCCTAAGAGTGAGGATTTCTCTAAGTGGTATACCGAAATCATAAGAAGAGCAGAATTGGCTGATTATGCTCCCCTAAAAGGTATGATGGTCATAAGGCCTTACGGTTATGCAATTTGGGAAAATATGCAGCGCTTGCTCGATAAAAGGATTAAAGAATCAGGCCATTCTAATGCCTACTTTCCTCTTTTCATCCCGGAGAGTTTTTTAGAGAAAGAGACTGAGCATTTAGAAGGATTTGCGCCAGAAGTTGCCTGGGTGACTCATGGAGGAAAGGAGGAATTAGAAGAGAGATTAGCTGTTCGCCCTACCTCTGAAGCCATCATAGGCAGCATGTATGCCAAGTGGATCAAATCATGGAGAGATTTGCCTGTGCTTATCAACCAATGGGCCAATATTGTGCGCTGGGAGAAAGTCACGAGACCTTTTTTAAGGACGACAGAATTTTTATGGCAAGAAGGCCATACAGCTCATGAAACCACAGAAGAAGCTGAGAAAGAGACGTTATTGATTCTTTCTCTTTACAAAGAGTTTGTCGAGACAGAACTTGCCATTCCTGTGGTTTCAGGAAGCAAGACTGAAAAAGAGAGGTTTGCAGGCGCTTCAGAGACATATGCCGTAGAGGCCTTAATGTCGGATGGAAAAGCCCTTCAGATGGGAACATCTCATAACTTGGGTCAGCATTTCTCAAAAGTCTTCAACATCAGGTTTGAAGACAGGAACCAAAATCTTCAGCATGTTTGGCAGACATCCTGGGGAGTATCGACGCGTCTTGTTGGGGCCTTAATCATGTCCCATGGAGATGATTCAGGACTTAAATTACCCCCAAGAGTGGCGCCCATCCAAGTTATGATTGTGCCCATATCTGTCGGCGATTGGAAGGAAAATGTCCTCCCTCAAGCTCGTGACATTGGAGATCAGCTGCAGCATGAAGGCTTCCGGGTGAAAGTGGATGATAGAGAGGAATTCACACCTGGCTGGAAGTTTTCAGAATGGGAAATGAGAGGTGTTCCGTTGAGGGTTGAGATTGGCCCCAGAGATATTAAAGAAAATCAGGTCGTTGCAGTCCGGCGTGATACAGGAGAGAAAGAAACGGTTGGATTAGGGGAGGTGAGTCAGAGGGTGCCCGAGATTCTCAAGAATATACAAAGTTCTATGCTTGAGGCAGCATTAAAATTTCAGTTGGAGAATACGCATGAAGTGCAAAGTTATGAGGATTTCAAATCCGTTTTGGAGGCTAAAAGAGGATTCATAAAAACATTTTGGTGTGGTCATCAGTCCTGTGAAGAAAAGATCAAAGAGGAGACCATGGCCACTATCAGGGTCATACCTCTGGAGCAAGAGAGGCAAAAAACCCAGGGAAAGTGTGTTTGCTGCGGGAAAGATTCCGATATATGGGTTTATTTTGCAAGAGCCTATTAACTTAGATTATTCATAAAAAATGCCGATAACTAGCTTCATTATAGCAATATCAGGAAGTTACCCTGATATTGCTATAATTTCTAATAAAGTTGTTTCATCAAAAGAATTTATTAATAATAATCGGCATTTTTTCCCTTGCGGCGAGCCGATCTCGACGCATCTGCTTCGTTACAGCGCATTTGCGGTGGAGGACCACAGCATCATACGCTGTGCCTTGCATCTGCGGCAACCTCGACTCGTGAATAATCTAAGTGAATAAATCGTATTGGGCGACTTCTTTTTTTATAGAGATGAAGAAAAATCACGAAGAGGCAAGAGAGAGAATGGTGACATCTCAAATTGAAGCTCGAGGGATTTTAGATAAAAAAGTTCTAGAAGCGATGAGAAAAGTTGCCCGCCATGTGTTTCTTCCAGAGAATATGAAATCCTATGCCTATCAAGATGAGCCTCTTCCTATTGGCCACGGACAGACAATATCTCAGCCGTATATTGTGGCCTATATGACAGAAGTCCTCCGGTTGAAAGGCGATGAGAGGGTTTTAGAAGTAGGGACAGGTTCAGGCTATCAAGCCGCTATCCTGGCCGAGGTTGCAAAAGAGGTTTTTACTGTTGAGATCATTAAGGAGCTCAGCAAGCAGGCCCAAAATGCTTTAAAGAAATTAGGATACAAAAATATCCATTTTAGAATAGGTGATGGAACTTCGGGTTGGCAAGATTATGCTCCTTACGATGCGATAATGGTTACAGCAGCTCCAGCTAAAGTTCCGAAGACCTTGCAGGAACAGTTAAAGGTCCAAGGAAGATTGGTGATTCCTGTAGGAAGCATGTATCAGGAATTGGTGCTAGTTACTCGCGAAAAGAATAAATTCAAGAAGAAGAAGCTTCTTCCAGTCCGCTTTGTTCCCTTAATTTCATCGCATTAGATGTCAAGACTAAAAAAAAATATCATAACCAAACCGATTCTCTTTTGTGGGACACTTTACCTGGTTTTATTGTCAGCACAGCCAAGCAAGGAAAAATTTGTCAAGATTTTTCTTCCCAAAGGAACTTCAATCACAGCTGAACTGGCGATTACAGAGGCGGAAAAACAGAAAGGCCTCATGCTTCGAGAGATGCTCCTTCCTGACCAGGGCATGCTCCTCGTATTCGAGGAAGAGAGCATATATTATATATGGATGAAAAACATGAGATTTTCTATTGATATTCTTTGGTTGGATAGAGAGAAGAGAATTGTTTATATTGAGAAGAATGTTCCTCCTTGCAAAAAGGAGCCCTGCCCTTCTTATTATTCAAAAACTCCTTCCATGTATGTCCTGGAGCTTAAGGCCGGCAGAGTGGATGAAAATAAGTTGAAGTTGTATGACAGGCTGCATTTTATCCTTCCTATCAAACCTATGAGTCGATAATTCCCATCTTTTGCCTTTTTCATATTGGAGGTCTCCATTGATGCCCTTCTTTCTTTGCGCGAAAAAACAGCATGAATCCGATGGTTGCATACTCGAGAAGTGGGAAAAACAATATCTGATTCCATTGAGTGTAGATTTTTATTAAATATTATGATTTGGTATAATAATGAATCAGAACTTAAGGAGGCTCTGATGAGAAAACTAGCGATTCTGAAAACTTCATTAATATTTATGATGATATTGACCCTTTCTGTTCCAGCTTCATCCAAAGAGAAGGCAGTCGTCAGCAACTGGACTGCCGCTTCTTTGAATGTCGATGGTTCTTATGATGAGTGGGGAGATGATATTTTAAACTCAGAACAAAAAATGAGTGTCGATTATGCCTTTAGGAATGATGGGGAAAATCTCTTTATTCTGTTTATATTCAAAGACCCCAAATACCTGAGCACGATCAATGCCAAAGGAATGACTATCTGGTTCAATACTGAGGGAAAAAAGAAAAAAAAATATGGCATAACTTTTATAAAAAAGAGGATCTCGGCTGATGCCTTTATTTCCGTTTTAGAACAGCAGAAAGGAGCGCTTTCGGAAGGAGAGAAGAATAACATTCGCACAAATCCTTATTATTTTCTTCACAACACAAAAGTCATCAACAAAGACAGCAAATCTGCATCTCAAGATGCCCGCAATAGAGAGATAAAACCCGCTATATTCAGGTCGATGAGGCAGAATAAAATGGTCGTCTATGAGTTTGCTGTTCCATTAAAGAGAGTGATAGAAAATGCTCCTGGAATCGGGACCGAACCAGGAAAAATCATAAAAGTTGGTTTTGAGTGGGGCGGTATGACAAAGGAAATGATAGAGGCCCTGGCGAAAAGACGTGCAGATGCGGCACTTCGACCAGAAAGAGCTAACCGTTCAGGCGGCTCATGGTCAAAAGCAAGCGCATCCGGTTCAGCAAGGCCAGGAGGGGGGCGAAATACTAAAAAGTATTCTTTTTGGGTGGATGTCCAGCTAGCCAATTTAAAAGTCAGATCACTCTATGCCCGCTCAGCCTTCAAACGGTTTTTTTCATCCACCGCCCTTCGCATATCCGTTCAGTAGAACGAAGAGTGAGAATGGCGTTAAAAATCTGACTGGAGCGAAGACATTCCTGAATATTTTCCGATAATCACCCACACAAAATGGATGAGAACTTCTTTACCTAAATATGACGCTGCTATCCGCGCCGGATTCTGAGCGTTTTCCTTTGTAGCCCCACACGAATAATTTGGAATTCCATAGTCTTTTTGGATCAGTCAAGGTAATCTTTATCATCTCTGGCGTTTCTGCTTCAGGAGAATACAGAAAAAAAGCACTTTCACGGTCTTCTGGAGGATCCTCCCGAAACAGGGCGATTCCTTTATTCCTGCCTTTCGGTGACTTCAAATTCAAAAGGTCTGCTAGAGTGGGGCGTAAATCAATGAGCTGGGAGGGTTTCTCTGAATATTTCATATTTCCTGAACTGTAAGCCGGTTTTATCATCAGTAGAGCCATGGTCCTGGCCAAAACTTGACGTTTGTTCCAAAGAAATGGATTTCCAAAAAAATTCATGTGCGATTCGCCTTCTTTATCGATAATTCCAACGATATCTTGTCCTATTTTTTTTATATGCCCCATATGACCATGTCCAGTATCTGAATGGATAATGATTGTAGAAGAATCGTATCGGCCGAGCCGCTTGAGTTCGTCGAGAAATTTACCTATCAGATTGAGTGCACATTTCGCTTGTGAATAGTATCCAAACCCACGTTTATTTCGAAGGCTTGGATCGAAGTCACAGTCTTCACTGAATATATAAGGTCCGTGAGGTAAGATGGCATGAGCGTAAACATATTGCCCATGTGGCGATCTCCTGTTCTCACTGTCAATGAGTCTATTGAGCATCAGGACGGATGAAAAGGGTTCCAGGCCTTCCGATATTTTGACAGGGAACTGAGACTTATTCTGTCCCTCTATTGTCGGGAATGCATTATCGGATTTCTTAATTTTTAATCTTTTGTATACCCATGTGCCCAGCTGTTTCCCGAGGGAAAGAGCCTCGTTTGATAGAATATTCGGTGTTATCCTGGCTAGCCAGATCTGCGTAAAGTCATTATAGAATGCTTCACTTGTATGTGTTTCTTCTTCATAGACCTCCTGGAGGGTTATGAATTCAGCTACACTTGGATTGTTCCATTCGTGGCGGGCGCTGTACATAGTAATTCTATAGCCTTTTCTATAGAGTTCTTGCAGTAAGCCCTTTTGCCGAAAGCTATTACACCAGCTTCTGAACAGGCCTTCCGAATAGAAGCTCCCCGTGATGTAACTGGCAAACGAAGCTCTTGTATAGAGATAGTTAGACATGTTATGCCGAAATAGCGTGAACCCAGAGAAGTCGCTTTTCGAGCCTTCTTCTTCGAGAAAAAGAAGCGCTGCATCAGTCTGCATCTCATCCAGAACAACATGATAAACATTCCCGCGCAAATTGGGATTAACTCTTTGATACTTAGCTCTGTGCTCGGACGGCTCTGTAGAAATGATTATGAGACAAAAGTATACAGCAGATAACAAAAACAGGAAAACTGTGAAGGAAACAGCAAGGGATGTAAGACGGCGAGGGCGCAAGATTATGGATCCGGCTACAACGGCAAACAGGATAAGCCCTTCTATTAAAGAATGTTTTAAAGGTTCAGTACTGGCTATTTCTGTGCCATCGAGCGCGCTCGCCTGCAGAGGAGAGAAGACATCGGACAAGAGAATAATGGTGCCAAGACAAAACATGAAGATAGAGATAAAGACACCCAGTTTAAGGCGGATTTTAAGACATAGGAAAACAACGGCTATGACTGCAGCATAAATCACAAGACCGGTCGCGGCAAAACGGATGGGAATGGATCGGTTAAAATTCCAGTATTCCCTGGCATTGTAATACAGCTCAAAGGGTATTAAGAAAAAAATAGCGGCTATGGGAGCGAATGCGATAAGGTAGTATTTGATTTCGGATGTGAGGAAACTAAAGATTCTAAGTCTCAATTTTTTTCTCTAATTCAAATAGAATGAGCGGGCGTGTTTTCATCGCCTTTCAAGATTTATGCAAGCAAATGATCTTCTCTAATTCTTGAGCAGCATTTTTTGATGCGATTTTTTCTCCAAGGATTTGTTTTACTCTTTTAAAATCTTCTATCATTTCTGATTGAGCTTCTTCAGACTCTAGTATTTTTTTTGCTTCTTTAAAGATATTCTCAGAAGAAAATTTTTTTTGGATCAATTCAGGGATAATTCGTTTTTCAGCCAGGATATTCACTATGCTGTAATCTTTTATTTTGATAAATCTTACTCCTATGAGATAGCTGAGCGGAGAGATACGATAGAAAGATATGACCGGAGTCTCTAGAAGCACTGCTTCTAAGTTGGCTGTGCCACAGGCAGATAGGGCGAGTGAGCTGCATGCCATTGCTTCATACCTGTGTTCTGTGATCACTTTCAGTTCATCAAAATGGGGTGGGATGAAATCAACAAGTAGGCTTTCTTCAAGACTCTCCGCTAAAATCAGAACAAATTGCACCGGATATTCTTTTTTGATTTTCTTCAAAGCATCAAGTAAAACAGGCATGTGATATTTTAGTTCACTCTTGCGGCTTCCGGGCAGAAGAGCGATGAGCTTTTTTTCTGGGTCAAATCCATATTTCTGGAGGAATTCTTCTTTCGTAAGAGATATTTTAACTCTTTCTTTTAGAGGATGTCCCACATACATGGCCGGGATTTCGTGCTCTTTATAGATTTTTTCTTCAAAAGGGAATATCAGCATCATTCTTTCGACAGTCTTTTTTATTGTTCGCAGCCTTCCTTTTCTCCAGGCCCAGACAGTAGGGCTTATATAGTAAAGAACGGGTATAGAAAGTTTTTTCAATTTTTTAGCCAAACGAAGATTAAAATCAGGAGAATCAATAAGGACTGATACAATTGGTTTTTGGCGTTTCGTTTCTTTTTTCACTCGGTTGAAGATTTTTTTGACACGGGGCAAGTGAGAAATGACTTCGATTCCCCCTACGATAGAAAGCGCCTCTATAGGAAAGAATATGTGGACTCCTTCTTTTTCCATCTGCTTTCCGCCGATGCCAAAGAAAGAGAAGGAGGGTTGAAGTTTCTTGAACTGATGGACAAGATCCGCTCCGTATTTTTCGCCAGAGTTTTCACCGGCAATGATAAGAATTGAATCTTTCATTCCTTCTCATATTGACCATAATAGACGACATCTGGCATTTTTTGGGGATCTTGGCCATAGAAGAATAGCCATTTATCATAAGTCTCTTGTTCGTTGTATATCTTTATGGATTTTTTTGAAGACGAGCTTACGACTCCGATAATTCCTGGGCTCTGAACAGCAAAGAGGGCGCTTTGAGGTACGACCAGGACTTTTTGAACTCCTGCTTTCGGTTTTGCGGCTATTTCTTTAGAAAGCAGGATGATATTCCATTCTCCATCTTCGCTCATCGGATCCTTATACAATTTGCGGATGCATTTCTCTTCTATCAATTCATCCAGTGTTTTGGGAAAACTTCCCGGATTTTTCATTTGAAATACACGAATGGCTTCCACATATTGTTTTCCCCTGAAGATTAGTTCTTCTTCTCTTTCACGCTGGAGTTGAGTTTCCCACACAGGGATGGCCACAAGAAGCCCGATACTCAGAATAAAAATGGCGACCATAAGAATGATTAGTATGTAGCCTTTCTGTCTATT
>CAZSPM010000028.1:0-10619 GCA_964608785.1 uncultured Eubacteriales bacterium | reverse complement strand
AGGCAAAGAATACAGAGTTTCAAGAAATTTGATCTCACATGAGAAAAGCCTTCCTTACTCACAAAAAGAACCAAAATCAACATTAAGGAAGCCAAAATGAGACGCAGGCCATTAAATCCTAAGGGAGAGAATTCCCGAAGCGCTATTTTGATAAAAGAAAAATTTATGGCCCAGATCAAAACAGCCAAAAGCATGAAAAGATCTGTGGCTCCAAATTTTTTAGGTTCTTCCATTTAAACAGAGAATTATAGTGAATAATTGAGATCAAGGAAAGCAGAAAAAATAAGGAGGTAAAAATGATGATTTTATGCTGAGCTTTTCTTGGACCGAGGAAAATGAGCCTCTATAACCGACTTCAGCCCTCCCCTTGGATTGAATTCTCCTGTGACCGATGCCCGTACAGGTCGACAGGCTTTAACGATATCCTCCAGGATGCGGTTGACTGCGTTCTCGTAAAAAATTCCCAAGTTTCTGTAAGCCAGTAAGTACATTTTTAGCGATTTAAGTTCCAAGCATTGTTTTTTGGGAACATAACGAATAATTATCGTCCCAAAATCTGGAAGACCGGTTTTCGGGCAGACTGAAGTGAATTCAGGAACCTCTGTCTTAATCTCATAGTCAGGGAATTGATTGGGAAAGGTCTCAATAGCAGGAAGGTTCTCTTTTAGCCCCGCCTTCGCTTCTTTCTCGCCATAGCGTGGGGGGGTCTTCCTGCCTTCTCCTTTTTCCTTCATTTTTTAGCCAGAATCATTCATAAAAAATGCTTCGTGAATAATCCAGGATAGAAGTATATAACAACAAAGGAGAGAAGACAATCTCGAAACATCAGGATCAGGTCTTTTTAACTTGTTCCAACGGGGTCAAACTTTGCCCCCAAGAGCCTTAACTATCCTTAGACTGACACGTAAAAAATTTGTTATAATAGCTCTCACGCTAAAACAAATTTTCAGCTGCGATCTCTTTATCAATCGCTTGTTAGAGACCTTGAAAAGAAAACGACATTATTATTAAGGGAGTCAATCGATGAAAGAATGCGATATCGGAAAAAACCTCCAGAATTGCAACTGCACATATGAACCATGCAGCCGCAAAGGAATCTGTTGCGAATGCATTCAGTACCATTGGAGCATGAAAGAACTTCCTGCCTGTTTTTTCCCAGACGATGTTGAAAGAACCTATGACCGTTCGCTAGCGAGATTCATCCAGACCTATAAAGACAGACTTTGACAATAAACCTTTTAAGTTAGCTCTAAAATAAAAGAAATATTATGCATGTCTATGGGCCTGTTCCTTCAAGACGCTTAGGATTCTCTCTTGGTATAGATATTATCCCTTTCAAAACGTGTGCCTTCGATTGTATCTACTGCCAGTTGGGTCCAACCACACTGAAGACCATAAATAGAAAAAAATATTTCCCATTGAAGGACATTCTCTTCTCGATCAAAAAGAAACTTGCTTCTGGCCATCGGATTGATACCATAACATTATCTGGTTCAGGAGAGCCAACTTTAAACTCAGACATTGGGAAACTCATCAGAGAAATCAAGAAGACGACATCTATACCAGTGGCTGTTTTAACCAACAGCTCTCTCCTTAATCGAAAAAGGGTAAGAAAAGACTTGTTGGCCGCGGACTTAGTAGTGCCCTCCTTAGATGCAGCTACCCTAGAGGCATTTGCTAAAACTAACCGACCTCATTCATCACTCAAATTAGAGGAAATCATAAAGGGCCTAGAAAAATTTCGCCAAGAATTCAAAGGCTCGATCTGGCTGGAAATCATGCTGGTTAAAGGTGTGAATGATTCTTCTCCACACCTAAGGAGGCTCAAAAAGGTTATCGCTAAGATTAAGCCTGAGAAAATTCATCTCAACACTGTTGTCCGTCCTCCTGCCGAAAAATCTGCTCGATCCTTGAGCCTTAGAGAACTTGAAAAAATAAAAAAATTTTTTGGCAAGAATACGGAAATAATCGCTGAATTTGATAAAAAGGCCCAAAAACTATCCTCAGAAGACCTGGAAAAGGCCATTCTTTCAATGATTCAAAGAAGGCCCGTGACTCTCTCAGATATCTCCACCTCATTAGGCGCCCATAAAAACGAAGTCCTAAAATATCTGAACTTTCTCATAAGGGAAGGTAAAATTCAGTCCGCTTCCCATGAAGGGTCGAAATATTACGAACTGAGATAATAATAGTGATTATCCATAATCATAACATTTCATGAGGAGATAAGAGTTAAGATGAAAGAAGTCAAGGATCTAACAAAGGAAGAACTTCAGGAACTCTTAACCGATGCTTCAAAAAACTGGCTGGCTCATGATGGTCTTTGGTTTCGTATTGTAGAGGAAAAATGCGGTATTGAAACGGCCATGGAGCTTGATAGAAAAGCATGGGAAAAATTCACTGTCATCGAAGCCGAAAGAATAATGAAAAGACTCAGGATTAAACGCGGTGGAGGAATCCCTGCTCTTGTCCAAGCTCTCAAATTCAGGCTTTATGCCCACATCAATGCCCAGGAAGTCAAGGAAATGAGTGAGACACGCTGTGTTTTCCGCATGAACTCATGCCGAGTCCAAGAAGCAAGAAAAAGGCAGGGACTTCCTAATTTCCCATGTAAATCAGTGGGAATCGTTGAGTACAGCGGATTTGCCAAAACCATAGATCCAAGAATCAAAACCAAATGTCTGGCATGTCCACCCGACCCACATCCCCCAGATGTTTGGTGTGCCTGGGAATTCAGGCTTGAACCTTAGCTCTCATGAATAAAGAAACGTCAAAGTTGTCCAGGACAAGGATAAATACTTTTTATTTAAAAAAGAATTTTTCAATTTTGTCTTGATTGTGTATACTATAGAACTTGTCGATGATCCCCTCCTTTTTCTTAAAGAAGCAGTAAGGAACTTAAAAAAAGAGCCGTATTGAGTTTGGCTGCCGCAGACAGGAATTCTACTAATATGCTTCTTGTGTAGGCATAAAAGGAGTAATAATGTTTGATAATAAATATTTTCCCAAAGCAAAGAAGTACTGGTTTCAGGGAAAACTCTATGATTGGTCTCAACCTACCGTTCACACTATGGCCCATGCCCTGCATTATGGGACTTCTGTCTTCGAAGGGATTCGTGCATACAGCACCTCAAAAGGGCCGGCAATTTTTCGTCTCTCAGAACATATAGACAGGCTTTTCAATTCTGCTTCCACACTGTCCATGGAGGTTCCTTACAGCAAAGAGGAGATAATCAATGCTATTCATCTAGTTGTTAAGGAAAACAGCCTCGACTCGGCCTACATTCGACCTCTCCTGTTCTACTCTTATGGAAAGCTCGGTCTCCTTCCAAAATACTCTGCTGTAGAACTAGTTATCGGTGCATGGGAATGGGGAGCTTACCTCGGTGAAAAAACAGAAAAAGGAGTACATGTCTATATCACTCCTTGGAGAAGAGTCCATCACTCACAACTCGAAATGACGGCAAAACTCGGAGGCGTGTATGTCCAGTCAGCTATATGCGGCACAGAAGCCCGCACCTTAGGCTTTGATGAGGCAGTCTTTCTAAACCTTGAAGGGAATATTGCCGAAGGACCGGGAGAAAATATTTTCATCGCTACGGATGGAATAATCAAAACCAATGATAAGACAGAATCTATCCTTGAAGGAATCACGCGCGCAACCATACTCGAGATAGCCAAAGACCTCGGCTATGAAACTCGCATCGAACCCATAACAAAAGAGGAATTTTTCCAGGCTGATGATGCTTTTTTCACTGGAACAGCTGTTGAGATTGCACCTATTATCCGCGTGACTGACGGCTCAAACCCGCCAGCCGAGAAAAAAGACTATGAAATTGGATCAGGAGAAATGGGAGACGTCACATTCCACATAGCTCAAACTTATAGAGATCTTGTAAGAGGAAAGACTGATAAATATGAAAAGTGGCTGACATATGTTTAGGATTGCGGAAAATCTCTCTTTGCTAATATGGCTCACACCAGTGATTGTATTTATTTTAAAAAAAAATAAGAGCACCATGTATTGAAAAAACTAGACAAGGGTACTTATCTTTTAGTCTTAAAATTGAAGAAAGACCAAGAAATTCAACCAGGAAAACTCCAGAGAACAAACTTCAGGCACGGAATTTATCTGTACATCGGAAGGGCTCGACGGGCCCTCTTGGGAAGAATCAAGCGACACTTGAGGAAAGAGAAAAAACTTTTCTGGCATATCGACTATTTCCTTCAGAAAGCTGAAGTAGAAGAAATTTGGTTAAAACGGGATTTTCAGGATGAATGTCAGGTTGTGGGAAAGGTAAAAAATTTTTCAAAAGACGCAATCCTCCCGCTCAAAAAATTCGGCTCTTCAGACTGTAGGTGTTTCAGTCATCTTATCTATCTGTCTGAAAGCAAAGTCGATCTAAAACCCCTGAGGAAAAATCTCTCCTTTGAGAAGGTCACCATCCATGGAAATTAAAATCAAGCCCATTGGAATCGTCCATTCTCCCTTTAAGAAAACAGAGGATATCAAGCCAGAGAAATACGCCTACCCCCGGGGGTTTGATTCTATCCAGGGAGAGCTTGAAATATTCAAAGAATATGAAGCTGGACTCAAGGATATTGAA
The DNA here is from genome assembly GCA_964608785.1 of uncultured Eubacteriales bacterium. GTDB lineage: Bacteria > Acidobacteriota > Aminicenantia > Aminicenantales > Aminicenantaceae. Next base: position 6,012 of record CAZSPM010000028.1, on the reverse strand, counting down.
AGATTCTCACATCTTATTGTCATCTTTGCCTTTCACAAATCTGAAGGATTCAAGCTGCACACAAAACCCTTGCTCGATGATATGCTTAGAGGAGTTTTCTCTACGCGCAGCTCTCATCGACCAAATCCAATCGGCATGACCGTGGTCAATGTTCGCGAGAGGAAAGGAAATATTCTCAAGGTTTCAGGCATGGACATGATCGAAGGTACCCCTATTCTGGATATAAAACCCTACACAACAAGAGACCAAAAGTCTGCCATCAAGCTCGGCTGGCTGGAAGATAAAATGAAACCTTGATTTCTCTTGTTGAGTCTGGATGATTTCTGGTATATATTCATAGCACGCAACACGGGAATAGAATTCTATAAAGATTAATCAAAAAAAGGAGGTAAAAAATGCGGAAATTTGTCCTGTCAGCGCTCTTCATATTCCTCTTCCTCAGTGTTCCCTATTTACTCCATAGTTCAGATATTTTCCCCTATAACTACAAAATTGAGGAGCTTGAAAACGGGCTGAAGGTCGTCTCCATCCCTATCCCTGAAAATCCTTTTATCATTTCTTATTACACGATTATTCGCTCCGGATCGCGCAATGAGGTCGAACCTGGAAAATCTGGTTTTGCACACTTTTTCGAACACATGATGTTTAAAGGCACAAAAGAAGTCTCTCAAGAAGACTATGAAAATTTCATAGCCCAACTAGGCGCAGGTACTAACGGCTACACCAGCGACGATTACACTTGCTATTATGTAGTTTTTGCCGGAAGAGAAAATCTGGAAGAAGTGGCTAGATTACAAGCGGATAAGTTCATCAATCTTGAATATAACGAAGAGATGCTTAAAACCGAGGCTTCGGTTATCGAAGGAGAGTATTACGCGAGTGTTTCCAGTCCTTCAAGGCGTCTTTATGAAACCATGCGAGATAAGGCTTTTGAGAGTCATTCTTATAAGCACAGCACGCTCGGCTATTTAGAAGACATCCTGGACATGCCCAATCAGTTTGAATACAGCCAACTCTTCAGGAAACGTTTTTATGCCCCTGATAATACCATCTTGCTTGTAGTCGGAGATTTTGACCACGGACAATTAATGGAATACATCAAAAAATATTATGGCAGCTGGGAAAAATCCGACTATACACTGGTCACTCCAGAAGAATCTCCCCAGAAGGAAGCCAAAAGAGCCCATTATGACTGGCCCTCAAGTACCCTCCCCAGGATTGTCATCGGATTCCACGGCCCAGCCTACTCAGACGAAATAATCGACAAGGCAGCCCTTGACCTCCTGGCCGAAATAGCTTTCTCTCGTTCTTCACCACTCTACCAGAAATTGGTCATCGAAAAACAAAAATGCCTTTCTCTGTATGCCAGCTTTGCTGACCGCCGCGATCCCTATCTATTGACCTTCAACTCTGTTGTTAAGAAGGAAGAAGACCTCCCTTATGTGGAGGAAGAAATATTTAAAGAATTAGAAAGGCTTAAAGACGAACTCGTTTCAGAGGAGCTTTTAACCGAGATCAAATCCAACTTGAAATATTCCTTTGCCAACGGCCTGGCTACTACAGATTATATTGCAGGAGCTCTTGCCTTCTATATCAATCTCGCCACAGATCCCGGGACTGTGAATAAGCTCTTTGATCTGTTTGAAAAAGTGACGCCCGAAGACATTCAACAAATGGCTAAAAAATACTTCAAAAAATCAACCAGCACAGTTGTCACTTTGACAGGAGGGAAAGCGAAATGAGAAAACATATCAAACACTCTTTTCTAGGAATTTTTATTTTGGGAATGGGACTTGTCCTTTCCTCCTGTACCAAGGTCAGTCCTGATAAGCTCTCCTCTGAGCTTCTTCCTGTGGAAGGAAATCCTCTTGTGAGCTTTAGAATAATCCTGAATATCGGCTCAGCCAATGACCCTGAAGGCAAAGAAGGGCTCTGCCAGCTCACCTTCAGCATGCTCGCTAACGGTGGAAGCAAAACCATGAGTTACAAAGAAATCCAAAAGAAGCTCTATCCCATGGCTGCTTCAATAGGAGTCAGAGTGGAAAAGGAAATGTCTGTATTCGTTGGAACTGTCCATGTAGACAACCTGGAAAAATACTATGCCATTCTCAAAGATATGCTTCTTGATCCTGGTTTTCAGGAAGAAGACTTTATCAGGATAAAAAGCAATCAGTTGAATTTCCTTGAAAAAACCTTGGTTGGGAACATGGATGAGCAGTTTGGCAAAGAAATAATGAACCTGATGATGTATGAAGGACATCCTTACGGCCATCATGATGCAGGCACAGTGGATACTCTGAAGGGTTTGACTCTAGATGATATCAAGGCCTTTTACAAAGAGTACTTCATTCAGGGAAACATCACTGTCGGGCTTGCTGGAGGTTATTCTTCTGATTTTTCTTCCACGGTCATGGAGGACTTTTCTGTCCTTCCTGAGGGACACACGCTTCAGTTAATCCTGCCCGAACAGCAACAGCCAGAAGGGCTTGAATTTGTCATTGCCGAGAAGCAAACCCCGGCCACTGCCATTTCTATGGGATTCCCCATCTCTATCTCTAAGGCGGATGATGATTATTTTGCGCTGTGGATTGCGACTTCTCATTTCGGAGAGCATAGACAGAGTCTCTCTCTTCTCTACCAAAAAATCCGGGAAGAGAGAGGACAAAACTACGGTGATTATGCCTATACGGATCACTTCATTCAGGGACGAAAAAAATTCCCGGCGCAAAATTACTGCCGTCAACAGCAATACTTCTCAATCTGGATCCGGCCTTTAGCAAATTCAAACCGGCATTTTGTCATTCGCCAGGCACTGTTGGAACTCAAAAAACTTGTAGATGAAGGAATCCCTAAAGAAAGATTTGAACTGGCCCGAACCTATCTTCTCAACTACACGAAACTCTACGCCCAAACTCTTGGGGAGAGGCTCGGCTGGCATGTGGACTCCAAATATTATGGCCACGAAGATTTTCTGGCAGAAGTGCAGAAGCGGCTTCCCAATATTACCCATGAAGATGTCAATCGCGCTATAAAAAAATATTTAAATCATGAAAACCTGTATATCGCTATCATCACCCAAGATGCAGAGAGTCTCAAGGATGACTTGGTCGCTAACACTCCTTCTCCCATCAAATACGCGAATCCCAATATGCCAGAGAAGATTCTGAATGAGGATCTCGTCTACCAGGTTTTTCAACTGGATGTCAGGCCGGAGAAAGTGAGAATAGCCCCGGCATCGAATTTCTTTCAAAAGGCGGGCATACCGAAACAATAAAAACTAAATCCCAAACTCTCTTCTTGCTTGATTTAAAACAGCGGTTTTCGTTTCACCCCCACAGTACTTTCTCACTAAACCGCTTAAATCATCTGCAATTTCATGAATCTCTTCCTGTGAAAAAGGTGGAAGACCTTCTGAAACTAGGATAACAGCCTGTGTCGCCTCTGTCATCTTTGTCTTATCACATTCTCTCCAGTTCCATCTTCTGCAAAGAACTTCCCTACTATCCATATAAACAACTTCTCCATGTTTTGCTGTTTGCTCCTCCCGAGAATTGAGGGGGATGAACGGCTCATCTCCTCTAGCAAATTTTAATCTAATATCTCCCTCCACTTTGGCAAGATCATCGCCGCCTACAGGAATCATAGACTTAATGGAAACATAATTATAGACATCCACAATCTTGTTGATATGCCTGATATCCATTCCACTCAACATCATCCTATAAAGACTCTCGACCGAACTCTTGTATTTTTTAGGCTTGGCTCCAAAAGAAGAATAGGCCCTTCTCCAAGACTCGATTCTTGGATGCTGTGACAATGTCTCTGTGTTATATTTTGCTAGGGCCTCTCTTTCTTTTTCTTGGATTGAGCGCATCAGTTCATCACTCTTGCCCCTATTATCAATTTGTTTTGCGATGACAATTCCAATGTTTAATCCAGGAAAACGTTCGAAAATATCACTTTCAATTGTAAACTTCATGGTTAGCTTCCAACGAAATTAAAGCACGCTTAAAAATCAATAAAGCGAGAATGATTTTTCCGAAAATCACTTCAGCAATTCTGCTGATTTCTCTTGGATGAGTTCCCAAGCTTCCCTCACATGATGTTCCTCAGTCGTTCTAACACCGATGGCCATTCGAAGCACGTATTGACCCCGCAAATTGGTGTGGGATAGAAAAACTTTCCCAGTCTGGTTAAGGCTCGCAAGAAACTGCTCGTTCAGGCTGTTTAAATCCTTGTCCTCACGACCATCGTTCAGACGGAAACAGACAAGACTGAAATTCACTGGCGCCATAAGCTCAAAGTTGTCCTCATTCTCTACCCATCCTTTAAAAAGCTGGCCAAGACGAATGTGTTCTCTTATTATCTTCTGAAGCCCTTCTATTCCATAATATCGAATCACAAACCACAATTTCAGCGCCCTGAACCTTCGACCTAATGGAATCCCCCAGTCACGGAAATTTTTTACTTTTGCGTCCTGACCTGTTTTTAGATATTCTGGATGAATCTCAAAAGTCTGGATCAAAGCACCGGGGTCTTTGACAAAATAAGCCGAGCAGTCAAAATTGGTAAACATCCATTTATGGGGATTAAAAACAAAGGAATCGACATATTCTGCACCTTCCAGCATTGCCTTCTTCTCGGGCAGAATGGCAGCTGTTCCAGCAAAAGCGGCATCGACATGGAGCCAGATACTGTGGCGGCGACAGATTTCTCCGATAGGAAGTAATGGGTCCACGGCTGTTGAAGAAGTTGTCCCGAGAGTCGCGATAACACAAGCCGGCTTGAAACCTCTTTCTCTATCCTGGAGCACGGCTTCTTCAAGTTTCGAAGGCAACATAGCAAAATCTTCGTCAGTAGGGATATATCGCAGGTTTTCCTTCCCGTATCCTGCAATCTTTGCTCCTTTTTCAATGCTTGAATGTGTTTCCTCTGAGGCATAGACAATCAAAGGAATGCTCGTTCCCTTCAAGTTAGTCTCATAATTTGTCGCCCATTCTCTGGCCGTAAGCAGAGCGACCAGGGTTGCCGTAGAAGCAGTGTCCTGGATGACTCCTGCCATTCCCTCTGGAAGCCCGAGCATCAGGCGTAACCATTCCAGAGCAACTTCTTCCAGTTCTGCAGCGGCTGGAGAAGTTTGCCAGACCATACACTGGGCGCCGATACCGGCTGTAAGCAACTCAGCCAGGATGGAGGGAGGACTGTTGTTAGCAGGAAAATAGGCAAACCAAGAAGGATGCTGCCAGTGAGTTATTCCAGGCATAATGATCTTTTGAAAATCCTCGAATATTTTCTCTAAAGGTTCTCCCTGAATCGGTGGCCGTCGAGGGAGTTGACTCCGTATCTCACCAGGCTTTACCTGGGACAAAACAGTATATTCTTTGATATCATTCATATAGTCAGCGATCCAATCAACAAATTTATAGCCAAATTGCCTGAACTCATCCTTATCCATTTCCACACTCCTTTTCATACAGGAAAGGTTCTTCTCCCAAAGAAAATCTCTTCGTGGCTCATTCTAAGAGATATCATCCTTTTAGTCAAAAAACTAATCCAGAAGTGGCGAGGTATAAAACGGGAATAAAGGGAGCAGGGTAATGTCAGAGCGGCATTGAAGATTTAGCCTTCCAGAACCGTCCTTCGAGGGAATCCGCGAAGCCGGACACCGAGCATGTTTTGCTCAGGCCAGTGGATTCAGAAAACACGCAACTTTTTCCCCAGCGAGTAAAAAGCTGCTCGGTTTCAGGCCTCGCTCTCCTCTTCGAGGAACCATGCCCGCTCAGCCTTCAAACGGTTTTTCTCACCCACTGCCCTTCGCATTGCTTAAAAAGGATGGTGAGGGAATGGCGTGAAAAATCTGAACTAGAGCGGAGACATCATCCTGCTCCGTATGGGGATTTTACTTCAATACCTTCATTTTTTAACTTTAACCCGAAAAAAAGGGCTAAATAGGCGCATTTATAGCAAAAAACGTGAAGAAAAGAGGGTAAAACAGCAAATTTCCAGAAATTA
>CAZSPM010000027.1:0-10653 GCA_964608785.1 uncultured Eubacteriales bacterium | reverse complement strand
GGTTTTCATTTTCCGCCTTATCATTCTCATTCTCTTCTGCGAGACATCGATTAATTTGGTCTACAATGAGTTTTTGATTAAATCCTAGTTTTCCTTTGCCAAAAACCTTATAGCCCAAATAAATAAGTTTGCCGAAAACGATTAATACAAGGACTATCTCTATCATGATTACCTCCATGATAGTTTTCTTGAGATTGAATTTTCGCTTAAACAGATTACATTTTTATTACAATACGATTAAGATTAGATTAAACTGCAGGAGGGCTTAAGAACGAAAGATTATCTAAGAAGCCGTTTTTGGGAGGAAAACAGAAAAAGTAGAACCCTTTCCAAACTCACTCTTAACTGAAACTTCGCCTCTATTTGCATGGACTATATGTTTAACAATAGCCAATCCTAAACCCGTGCCGCCCATTTCTCTTGATCGCGCCTTATCGACTCGATAAAAGCGTTCAAATATCCGCGAAAGATGCTCTTCTGCTATACCGATTCCTGTATCGGAAACATCTATTTGAATAAAATCATTGACATCTCGAGCTTCAACTGCAATTTTACCTCTTTCTGGAGTAAATTTTATTGCGTTATCGATAAGATTGGAGAAAACTTGAACAATCATATCTGGATCAGAGAATGCCGCAGGAAGTTCAGTTGGTATATTAATCTTTAGAGATTGTTTTTTTGACTTTATTTTATTATTGTACAAAGCCTGGGCGTTGTCCAAAATTTCTTTAACAGATATTGGTACAGGATTCATTTCTATTTCCCGGAATTCAATTCGAGAAAGACTTAAAATATCATTCACCAAATTGTCAAGCCTCCGAGAATGTGAGTGGATAATATTTAAAAATTCATCTCTTTTTTTTAGATCATTTATAGCCCCATCCTTTAAAGTCTCCACGAACCCTATAATCGAAGTAATTGGAGTCTTAAGTTCATGGGAGACATTGGCAATAAATTCTGATCTAGCCTTTTCGAACTTTTTCAATTCAGTGACATCATGAAAAACACCCACGAGGCCCAGAAGCCTTCCCTTTTGATCAGTAATCGGAGCAGTCTGAATCTGGATATTCCGAGTCTCAGAGGATTGAAGGATTGAAACCTGAACGGAAAAGGAATTTTTCTTTTTTAAAGCCTTTTTTATAATTGAGTTGACTTCATTGTTGGATATAATTTCCCAGAATGGTTTTCCTATGTATTTTTCTGACCGTAGCTCTAACATCCTAGCTAAAGAAGAATTGATAAGGACTATATTTTCATCTTTATCAACGACAATCACTCCTTCTCTCATGCTAGAGAGAATTGCTTCGATTTTATTTTTGTCTTCAATGACAGCTTCTATCTTTTTCTCCAATTGTTCAGACATCACATTTAAACTCTCCGCTAATTGACCCATTTCATCTTCAGACTTAATCTTTATTTTGTGACGAAAATCTCCCTGAACAATTTTCTGGGCAAAGGATTTCATCTCAGATAGAGGAGAACTAAAAGATCGTCCAACCAATGCTCCAAGAGCAAGAGATATTAACCCCCCAACGAGAAGAGAAACAATTATGATTCTATATATATTAGATAATTTCTCTTTGATTTCGGTTAATGGGAGCGCCAACCTGACTACTCGCCAAATTTTATCCTTTTTAAAAAGAGGAACAGCGATATACATCATGTCTATTTTGATCGTACTGCTGAAGCGAATACTTTGTCCTATCTGGTCAGCTAAGGCAGTTTTAATCTCTGGTCTATTTTTATGGTTCTCCATCCTTGCTGGATCCTCATCTGAATCGCCCAAAACATCACCCTCTGCATCCACAACTGTAATCCGGGATCCAACTTGCCTACTTAACTCCAGCACTGAATTCTGAATGGCCTGAGCTTCTGTTGTTTCCTTTAGAATATTTTTCACTAATAGAGCATTTGTCTCTAATTCATTAGCAATCCGATGCTGGTAAAATCTTTTCAAAGAAAAACTGGCAATAGCACCAACTAACCCTAAGCAAATAAGAACAACAAACACATAAGTTAAAAATAACCTTTTATAAATTCTGCTCATTTTTTAGTATCAATCCTTGAATTTGTATCCCACTCCCCTGACGGTTTCAATGAACCGAGAAGCTTGACCTAATTTCTGACGAAGTCTCCGGACGTGAACATCAACTGTGCGATCGACAACAAAACTTTCCTCTTTCCAAGCCTTATCCAGAATTTGATCTCGAGTAAATACCTTGCCTCGATTTTGTGCAAGCAATATAAGAAGATTGAACTCAGTTGATGTAAGCTCCAATGTTTTTCCTCTGTAAGTTACCTGATGCCGAACGAGATCAATACTTAATTGATTAATTCTTATCAACTTGTCCTCTTCTTTTTTGCTCTCTATTCTTCTTAAAACTGCTTTTACTCTTGCGACGAGAATCCGGGGACTAAATGGCTTAGTGATATAATCATCTGCTCCTAATTCGAGCCCGATCACAATATCTGATTCTTCTCCCTTGGCAGTAAGCATGATTATGGGAATTGATGATGTTTGATCATTTCTTTTTAATTCCCGACACACATCAAGTCCATCAATTCCTGGTAACATCAAGTCAAGAATTATTATTTCAGGCTCTTCGCTGGAAACTGATTCCAACGCTTTTTCACCATCTGTGGCTGAAATGACTTTAAATCCTTCCTTTTCCAAATTGTAGCTGACTAATTCAATAATATCTTTTTCGTCATCTACCACTAAGACCTTTGCTTTTTTCATAGAGTTTTTATAACTATAACTTTAAAGAGATATTCTTTTCAAGCTTCAAAGAAGATTATAGATTTCCTGCTAATTTAGACCTGGAATAGGAAGACAAGCTAAATTTCTTTTTTTTGAGAGTATAAGATTGAAGAATTGATTGGAGTAAGAGTGCCGGGGGCCGGACTCGAACCACCACGCAGGATAACCAACGAGGGATTTTAAATCCCTTGTGTCTCTCATTATGCGAGGTGGTTAAGGCAAGCTTGTGACCATTTTGTGACCATCCGGATTCAAAAAATCTCAAAGTTTGATTTTTTTTATTATCAACAGCTTGCGCTATAACTACTTGAATTTAAAGAAGTTTTAAAAACGGCGGAGTTCGATTCCCCTCTTCGGCATTACCTTCACCATCAATTCCTTATTTATTTCATTTTATTACCTGGGCGACGAGTGTTTTCTTAATACTAGCTCATGAGTATTTATGTGATCAGAAGCAAAGGATTTAACAGGCGGAACACTTGTAAACTGACATTCTGCCTTCTTAGATATCCATGTTCGATGGTTCGTAAAATTCTTTGGGATTCTTACAAGATGGACACTTTGTCGGAGGCTCGTTTCCTTCGACCGTGTAACCGCAAATACTGCACTTCCATTTAATCAGCTGTTCTCTCTTGAAAACCGTTCCATTCTGAACCATTTCCCGCAGCCTCTTGTAGCGCTCTCTATGATTCTGCTCGATTTTTCCAATCTGTTTGAATAATACAGCTGCTTCTGTATTACCCTCTTCTTCGGCTTCCTGGGCAAATTGGGGATACATCTCGACTGTTTCATAATTTTCGCCACTGATTGCCGCCTTCAAGTTTTCTTCAGTGGTTCCAATGCCATTGAGAAGATTGAAATGGTCTTTGGCATGCTCCATCTCATTGAAGGCTGTTTCCTCGAAAATCTTAGCGATGTAGTGGTACCCCTCTTTCCTGGCCATCTCAGCAAAGAAGGTATACTTGTTCCTTGCCTGCGACTCGCCGGCAAAGGCAGCCTTAATGTTCTCTTCAGTTTTACTCATTTTGCTTTCTCCTTTTATATATGATTTGATTTCAATACGTTGCGATTCATGAGCTCTTCTTTTTCTTCCGGCATTGCTTGCATAAGCCATTCAAGATGACTCTCTTGGTAAACACTGTGAAGTCATCCTCAATCTGATTCGGAATCTCGAGATTGTCGTATTCCTCATTGTAAAAATCTATTATTTTTCCACAGTTCACACAGTGAAAATGATGATGGTTCTCCATGGCTGCGTCAAAATGCCTTGCTCCTTTCTTGGTTTTTACAACATCGACAAGACCAATCTCAGCAAATGTCAAAAGCGTCCTGTTCACAGTATCGTAGGAGATATTGGGGAACTTCCTTCTTACGATTTGAAACATCTCATCGGCAGTGGGATGGTTTTTGGATTGGATGAGTTCCTTGTAGACAGCACAACGCTGGGGGGTAATCTTCAGGCCGGAATTTTTGCAATACTCAATGAACTGATCCATACAATCAGAATGTTGCGTTTTTTGCATATAACTATTAAATAGGAATTTCTACTATTTGTCAAGTATTTTTTTGATGGTTCTCTGCCATATTGTGTGGGTAATTATCGGAAAATATTCAGGAATGTCATCGCTCCAGTCAGATTTTTAACGCCATTCTCTCACCGCCACCTTCGGCAGTCTCAAAACTCCGCATGCTCGCCAAAGGGTTATTACAATTATCCCTATACATAAGGTTCTTTTTTCCCTGTTCCATTTCGTGCTCAAACATCTTCGCCTAGCCGATTTTATCGGCTTCCCTCGGTGACGATTCAAGAAGGCTAAATCTTTCGATGTCGCTTCAACTATTCCTGAATATTTTCTCCTGACGGTTCTATGTCTTACCCACACAACATGGAAGAGAACCTTTTTGATTAATTTTTATCTATCCCCACTGATTGCAGACTTTACATTCTTGCGAAAGAAAAATATTTAAAGAAAAAGATTTTTCAACCTCCGAATGAGGTAGGAAAGATTGGCCACCACAATCACAATCGAGCCGCCAACTAATGTATACAAGGGCCAGGCAATGGTCAGACCCTGTCCTGGAAGCAGAATCTGTACCGGACCTTGTACTAAAAAAAGCAGTGCTCCTAGCCCCGAGAAGAATCCCACAACAGCATCGATGCGTTCAGGCCTCTTGAAAAAAATTCCCAACGTAAAAGCGCCCAGCAATCCACCATATGTGTAGGTCGCGATTCCCAAACCAAGTTCCACGGCCGCCGGCCGTTCCCCTGGTGATTGAAGCTGCAGCAGGGCAAAGAAAAAGGCTGATCCTGTGATGATCACTCCCCAGATAATTGTTATAATCCTGGAAATCTTCAGGTCTTTCTCCGGGTCATTGTTTTTTCCCCAGTAAGGCTTATATAAATCCATGGTGGTTGACGAGGCCAAAGAGTTTATAGAAGACGAAAGTGTACTCATAGCGGCTGCAAAAATGGCCGCTATAATCAGGCCTGAGAAACCCGGTGGTATTTCCTCCACGATGAATTTGGCAAAAATCTCATCAGCCGTGGCCAGCCCGAGCTGGGCAGGTGTCTGTCCGTTATAAAAGCTAAAGAGCAAAATGCCGATAAACATAAACAGGGCAAACTGGAGGAACACAACGACACCACTCCATATTAATGCCTTTTGACTAGAGCGAATATTCCTGGTTGTCAGCAGCCGCTGTACGATTAACTGATCCGTACCATGGGAAGCTACAGAAAAAACTGCACCTCCGAGCAGAGCCGTTAAGAATGTGTAGGGTTGAGCAATGAATTCTCGGAAGTTTAGGTCAAATCCAAAATGAAATAGTTTTAATTTCCCGGCACTTTGAGCGACACTCAATGCACTGGACAGCCCCTGAGGTAAACTGGCTAAAATAATCCATACAGCAAGAATCGCGCCGCCAATGTAAACGCCCATCTGAATCACATCCATCCACACGACAGCTCTTATTCCACCCAAAAAGGTGTAAAAGATGGTTATCCCGGAAATCATCAGGATGGAGATGAGATAGATGTTCTGGTTAGAAAATTTCATCCCTGCCAACCGAAGAATAATGGCAAGGGGAATGGCTGAGGCAAAAAGCCGCACGCCATCTGCAAGCAGACGAGTTACCATAAATGTCGTACTGGAGATGTTTCGCATGCTGTTTCCAAATCTCATACCGAGAAGCTGGTAGGCTGTCGCAAGCTTTCCCTGGTAATACTTGGGCAAGAAAAAAAGGCTCACCACAGTCCGTCCCACAATATAGCCAAAGGTGATCTGTAGAAAAGTCAGAGTGCCTCCGTAGGCAACGGCCGGAATACTGATAAAGGTCAATGTGCTCGTTTCTGTGGCTACTACCGAAAACAGCACAGCCCACCAAGGAATTCTATGTCCCCCAAGAAAATAGTCTGATGTTGTGCGCTGTCTGCCAGCCACTACCACACCCAACACGGTTACTCCTCCCATATAGAGAAGAACAACCAGGTAATCAATTATTGTAAAACCCATGTCTTAGCCTTAGTTATTGATCATATACATTTCAATGCCGAAGAGCAGGATTATGTTTTTCCAAATACTTTTCAAGCCCTACGGTTTCTGCAACTGAAAGGGCTTTTTCCCAGCTACCACTGCCTTTTTTTCTTAAGGATTCCAGAATCCGGATGATGGAAAGCTCAACCTCACTGGTTTCTCCACCCTGTTTGGATACAAAATCTATAGCCTCAAAGAGTACAGCATTTGCCTGCGCATACGTGACAGGCTCTGTTTTTGCATTCCTATCAATCCATTCATCTCTTGATACAACATCATTCACATGGCTCATTATGAGAAATGTAGCCCTGCCGATAAGCTTAAAATTGCTGGGATTGACATTGGTCATGGTATTTCCCACAACCCTCCCCATTCTAGCCATTACTCCTGTCGAATGTGTGTTCAAAAGCATCTTGAGGATCGTTTGCCTTGTGAGGTTCAGGGGGTCATCGGTCTGATCCAAGGTGATATTTATCACTACATCTGTATCCTGAATTATTGGCAATCGACCTATTATTTTTTGAATCCTCTGCGGTTCTTTATCACTGACCAAGACCAGGGCTAAGTTGGCATTCTTTTCTTTAAAACGAGTAATAAACTGGAAGAGGTAAGAGGCGGAATGGGAAAGCTCATCGATTTCTTCATCCACACACACCAATACTCCCAAATCTCCTTCTTGGGGTCCCCGAGTTTCAATGTTTTCTTCAGAGAATGAAAAATCATAGAGTTTTTCTTGGTCATTCCCTGCTTTTGATAGACTCTTAAGGGCTGCTTCCTTGAGATACACATCGTCAATCTGGCTTAAAAAATGAGGTTTATAAAATTTCTCATCTAATCCCCCGAAATCTCTTCCTAGAAAATTTTGCCATGCCTGCTTATAATCCTTCCCTTCAGTCCAGACCTGTAACCAACACTTCCTCTCCTGTTCATAGATTGTATCCAAAGGGAACAGATGGAAAGTGGGACTTCTCTCGGCGCAATCTATGAAGACTGTGATTAAAGCGTCTTTTGCAAAATATGTGGCCAGCCTTCTGTTTTTATAAGTCTGGGACTCAAGAACCGTGAATCTCCCCAAATCTTCCAGAGAGGATGCCAAAGACTTCCTTATATCATCAAAGGACCACAATCTTTCCTCTATGCTTGCCTCTTGGGTAAAACCCATTTGAGCTATATCATCCTCTGATAAAAGTTCTTTCAAAACTCTGTATATCGCCTCTTCCAAAATTACACCCACAATGAATGTTTCAGAAGTAGTGGCTTGCATTCGGGTGGACCCAGTAATCGCTTGTGGTCCAGTTGCAAGATTGACTTTGGTGATAGCAAGGTTTTCAATCACAGCTCTGCTTCTCTCAAACGGCATCAACACATCTTCAGGATTGTTGTACATTAAATAGAGATGATTTTTGGCGTCATCCACTTTTTCTTTGGTGAGTTCCCCGTACTGTTCTAATGCAGCCTTTATCGCTCCTATAACAGACGATGTTTCTCCCCCTTCAGTGATACAAAACACCACATCTCCTTTCTCCACTCCCCTATCCTTGAGCTGAAGTTTTCCCACTAGCTGCAAATCTTCAAAACCCTCTAAAGCACTTATGAGCGCTCTATCGCCGCCGGTCATTTCTCCGATGAGGTGATTTTCTACATCTTCAGGTAAGGACTGTTTCAGTTTTTCCCATAGGCTGCTTCTTTTAACCTTCCTCCAGAAAGGCCGCCAGAGTGCGCTTTCCATCTGTTTTGCCAAACGGCCTGTAGAACCACAACCATAGATAAAAATTTTTTTCCTTTCTCTTATAGCTTTGGCGACCGCATGAGCAGCCTGATTGAGCGAAGACGTATCTTTTGAAATTTGATGGAATCTTTTGGATATATCTTCCTCCACAGAAAATATCTGTTTAAGCCCTTCTTCAACCTTGTCTTTTATTATGAAACTCAGATTCCAGGTTTTGTGATGCCTTTGTTCTGTAAGAAGGGTGTGCAACTGGAATTGCTTTTTATTCTGGACATAGTCAACAGATTGAGGAGAGGGTTTTATATTTAGAAGGGATAAAACATCAATCTGATTTGTTCTCATTTCAGCTAATTTTAGCTTCTTTAATCTTTTTTATGCTTAACATTTTTCCTTTTTCTGTTAAATTATCCCTCTAGAATGAAAGAACCAGATTAAAATAAAATGTTGCCTTATTATTACTCTATATTATGCAATATTTTCAAGCTATCTTTATTAAATTTATTGTTTCCATATAGTTGATTTGTAATAAAACAAATCTTAAATAGATTTCCAATTACGGGCATTTCTGTTTATAATTGGTGAAATAGCATAAAGTCAAAATGGGATGTTCAAATTGATGATCCCAAAATAATAGCGGGGCAAGGAACAATCGGTTTAGAGATCTTAGAGGACCTGCCCGAAGTAGATACTGTTTTGGTTGGTATCGGTGGCGGAGGATTGATATCTGGAATTGCGATGACCCTGAAAGAACAAAAACCAGAGGTCAAGGTTATCGGCATAGAGCCGGAAGGGGCTTCAGCCATGAGTCAGAGTCTACAACGCGGTGAACCGGTGCATTTAGAACGAGTTGACACGATTGCTGACGATCTATCCGCACCTTTTGCTGGTCAGTATACCCTAGCTCATGTGCAGCAATACGTCGATGACGTAGTGATTGTTTCTGATCAGGAGATTGTGGAGGCCATGAAGTTGATCTTGGAAAGATGCGAGGTCACTGCCGAGCCTGCTGCCGCTTCTACTCTGGCTGCTTTACTATCGAACAAAGTCAGCATTGCTCATGGGGCTGAAGTGCTCTGTGTGATGAGCGGAGGTAACATTGACCAAAAAAGCCTGAAGACCCTTCTTTAAGAAGGGCCATCTTTAAGTAGTCATTCTGACAGATTCCATTTCGATATTTTTGCTAAATTAACTAATTTTTCAATAAAAGAAGTGAGACTATATTCTGTTTGACTCGACAGTTTCCCTGTGCTACAACCTTTGAGAATAACAACAAGGCAGATGTTTATGTGTAATTTGAAATTTTATGAACAAACTTGTTTCAGGTGGCTGATGTTTTGTTATTTAGGCCTAGCGTTCTTGTTCTTGCCTAAATCAATTCAAGCGAAAAAAAAAGTGCCTTCATCTGAGGCCGAGGTATTTCAAATCCCCAATAATCATTCGCTGAAAATAGACGGGCGTTTGATCGAGCAGGCCTGGCAGCAAGCCTCTCCTATCGGGTCGTTGACTATGGTTGAACCAGAGGAGGGAGTGCCGCCGAGTGAGCAAACAGAAATTTGGGTGGCTGTAACCCAAGGAGCAATTTATTTTGGGATTATGTGTTATGACCAATACCCTGAGAAGATAGTAAGCTACACCATGCAACGCGATGCGCAATTACGGGGTGAAGATCATGTGAAAATTGTGCTAGACACTTTTCTCAGTGGAAGAACCGGATATATCTTTGCGATCAACCCGAACGGCGCCCGATATGATGCACTTATCGAGAAGGAAGGAGAAGGCGAAAATCCCCAATGGGATGGCATTTGGGAGGCCGCTACGCAACGATTCGAAGATGGATGGAGTGCTGAAATCTATATTCCGGCTAAAACCCTCCGCTTCGGAACACGTTTGAGGCGATGGGGTTTCAATGTTGAACGTCGGATACAACGCTTGCTGGAAACTGACCGTTGGGCATCGCCAAACCGCAATTTTAAAGTCACTAATATCAGCCAGGCAGGACAGCTTATATCTATCCCTGCATTTCAACTGGGACAAGGATTGACAGTCAGGCCTTATGCATTGGGAAGCCGTACGCAGGACAATGCAGAAGAATCAGTCTCTGGAAATTTCGAGCCAGGGCTGGATATCCTTAAGAATTTCGGAGGAAACATAACCGGTTTGTTCAGTATCAACACGGATTTTGCCGAAACCGAGGTCGATACCCGCCGGATCAATTTAACCCGTTTCCCTTTATTTTTTCCGGAAAAAAGGACCTTTTTCCTAGAAGGGTCAGATATATATGAATTTGGCTTGGGGATGGGTTTCTATCACAGTAGAGATTTGGTACCATTTTTCAGCCGACGCATTGGCTTGGTTGAAGACCAGAGCGCACCTGTCGATGGTGCGGTAAAAGCCACAGGAAGCATCGGCCGGTTCAGTTTTGGGGTGCTCAATGCCCTTATGCGCCCTGTGAAAGGTCTAACACCCAGAACAAATCTTTTTGCTGCGCGGGGATTTCAGAGTATCTGGGCCGAGTCGAAAGTGGGCTTCCTGGTTGCAGGAGGAGATCCTCTTGGCCGCAGCAACAGTTGGGAAGCCGGAATTGATTTTATCTATAAGACCTCACACTTTCAGGGTAATAACAAAGCGGT
>CAZSPM010000026.1:0-10799 GCA_964608785.1 uncultured Eubacteriales bacterium | reverse complement strand
TGGCGGCTGGTTTCACTTGCTCGGGAATTTGCTCTTCCTTTATCTGACGGGTCCGTTCATAGAAGATGTCTGGGGAAGGCCGATCTACGCTGTATTTTATATAATAGCAGGGATGTTTGCGGCTATTATGTACGCTTCACACTATCCCAGTTTTTCAGGACCACTGATCGGGGCGTCAGGGGCAATTGCAGGCGTCATGGGGGCTTTTCTAATCAGATATTTTAAAACCAGGATCAAATTTTTCTTTATGGTCTTCTTCGTGTTCAGGGGAACTTTTATGGCTCCCGCATGGCTGATGATGCCGTTATGGCTGCTTTTAGAAGTTTTGAACGGCAAGGCCATTGATGCCGTCAGTCCTGGGGGTGGCAGCGTGGCTCATTGGGCTCATGTCTGGGGATTTATCCTGGGAGTTGTAATAGCATGGGGTATGAAATCTTTCAAGATAGAAGAAAAATTTGTTCATCCAAAGATTGAGGCGCAAATCTCCTTTGTAGATGAAGGTTTCAGAGCGCATGACGAGGCACTCAAACTGAGACTTGATGGGAGGCTGGATGAAGCCTATGCCCTCCTCCTTGAGGCAGCCAGAAGGCATCCCACGAACCAGGATGTGGTAGAAAACTTATGGAATCTTGGAGTTGAGATAGGAAATGAAAATGAAGCGGCAGAATTTATGATCAGGTTGATAGAGAATGAAGTGAGGCGTGATCAGATGGATTTAGCCTCGAATCATTTTATGAGTTTGAGATCTCGTGTTCCTCAAGCTTCCGTCAATCTTTCATATAAATTTATGCTGATGAAATTTATGGCCGAGCGCCAAGATATTGAAGAAGCAAAAAAACTGGCCGATGAGCTGCTCGGGGAAATAAACGTGAATACCTCAGAGGGACTGTTGCAGAATTTTGCCAGAACTGCTTTGAACTTCAGCCCTTCAATAGCACAGAGGGTTATAGAGATTTGCCTTCAACATCCAGATATTCCTGAGGACCAAAAGGAAAAGCTAAGAACGAATTTGGATGAATTGCCAAAGAGGCAGCAAACAGCCGCAAGTGTCGGCCACATGGAACCTGCAACAACAGTACCTGAAAGCGCGGCAGCGCCAGGAGGCCCTGTAGCACATGGAACTCCACCAGTACCAGAAACCCAGGGGGCGCCTGAAAGTCCTGTAACGCCAGGAAGCCCCCCAGCGCCAGAGACTCGGGTGGCATCTGAACCTAGTATATCTGAAAGCAGTGTTTCTCCGCAGAAATCTATAAGAGTATACAAAGCAACTCCCTTGGATATCAAAGAGGAGAGTCTGGATTTGAATACAGAAGAATTCGGGAAAAAATTGCTTCCATTCACAAAAGTTAAGTCCATTGCAGTGGCTGAAGTTTCATCTCCCCAGGATTTGCCTTATATATTGATTGACCTTTTTCTGGATGATCCGAAGACAAATGCTCCCAAGATTAAAGCGATCAGGCTATTCAGCACAGGCTTTAACCCGAGAAAATTTTTCCCCGATATTCTAGATCATGACGAAGCATTAAAGGCCTTTATTTCAGCTGTTCTGGAGAAAAGCAATGCTGCTCCATACCCCGATAAGAACTCAGTTCTACTCAATCCTCCCCAGATTTATGGTTCCATAATAGAATACGAAAGACTAATTTTGTCCTAGAAATACACACTCTTTCACCGAATTCCCCTTCAGCTTCCTTTTCAATTCTGTAGGGGCTTGATTCATCAAGCCCACCTTTTGAGGAGCAAAGCGTGGCAATCTCAACTGATGAATAAAAAAGTAGCATGCCTCCTTTTTCTTCCCGCCGTATTGCATAATACAGTATAATTGGTAGAAATTCTAAAGTTAATGAAAGGATTAAAAATGAGGGAAACGATCAATAAGAATTCAGTGAAGCCAGGATTCAATCGAAGAAGATTCCTTGAATGCTTTGCGGCATTGGGAGTTTCTTCGGTTCTTTTGGCTGGGTATCCATCAGTCTCTAATGCAGAGGAAGAAGGAATTACTCTTAAAACGATTGAGGAGGCAGAAAAGATAATCGGCATAGGATTGACAGAAGAAGAGAGGAAAAAGATTCTTAAGAGATTAATCAGGAACCTTGAAATTTACAAGGGCATTAGAGAAAAGAATATCGATAACAGTGTCAACTGTGCAATGGTATTCAATCCGATTCCCCCTGGAATGACTTTCCCAGAGAAGAGAAAACGCTTCAAGTATAGCAATGTCAAAGTGAAGAAACCTGAGAAATTGGAAGATGTCGGATTCTACTCTGTTCTCCAACTAGCAAAATTGATTAAGAGGAAACAGATTACTTCAACCGAGTTAACGAAAATGTATCTTTCCAGATTGAAGAGATACAATCCTACCCTGAAATTTGTCGTCAATTTAACAGAAGAGCAGGCCCTGAAACAGGCTAAAAGGGCTGATGAAGAGATTAAAAAAGGGAAGTACCGTGGCCCCTTGCATGGAATACCTTATGGAGCAAAAGACCTTCTTTCAGTCAAAGGGTATAAAACCACCTGGGGTGCGGAACCCTATAAGGATCAGATAATTGACCGGGATGCGACTGTGGTTGAAAGGCTTGAGCAAGCCGGAGCTGTTTTGGTTGCCAAACTCACGCTGGGTGCATTGGCACAAGGGGATCTCTGGTATGGCGGGAGAACGAGAAATCCGTGGAATCCGAAAAGAGGTTCAAGCGGGTCATCGGCAGGCCCTGCATCAGCAACGGCAGCCGGCTGTGTTGGTTTCTCTATAGGTTCGGAAACCAATGGATCGATCATCTCACCCTGTAACAGGTGTGGTGTGACCGGTTTAAGGCCGACCTTCGGAAGAATAAGCCGATATGGAGCAATGGCCTTAAGCTGGAGCATGGATAAGATAGGGCCTATCTGCCGGACCGTTGAGGACTGTGCCGTTGTGTTTAATGCAATCTACGGACCTGATGGAAAGGACAATAGTGTCATTGATATGCCGTTTAACTGGAATCCCAAATCAGATATTAGAAAATTAAGGGTCGGCTATTTTGAGAAGTACTTTAAGAGAGAACTGCGGGGAAAACCGAAAGACGAGAAACGCAAGGCACAAAGGAAAAAAGAGCAAAGGTTAAGCAATCGTGTTCTGGATGTTTTGGGAGGGCTTGAAGTGAATCTTATTCCAATAGATCATGACATTCAGGTAGCGGGAACAGGTTTTATACTCTCAACCGAGTCAGCAGCAGCGTTTGACGATTTTACAAGAAGCGCACGGGACGATTTAATGAAAAAAAGCTCCTGGCCCGATACCTTCAGGCAGAGAAGGTTTGTACCGGCTGTGGAATACATTCAGGCAAACCGATACAGAACCGTTCTCATCGAACAGATGAATGATGTCATGAAAGATTTCGATGTCATTATTGAAATGACTCACTCGAATACCACTCTAACCAATTTAACAGGACACCCGGCCGTGATAGTGCCAATCGGATTTATCGATGGGGAGCCTGTAAGCATAGTATTTAACGGCAAGCTGTTTGGAGAAGTAGAAACCCTTGCTGTTGCCAAAGCTTACCAGGATGCCACAGATTTTCACCTAAGGCATCCAAAATTATAATGAACATCTTAGAAACCTGTTAATACTATTTCTTTTTCTTCATCCTTTCGGTGACGATCTTTTTGAATTTCTCGTAGAGCCGGGTTTGCAAGCTGGTCATGGGGATGAGTTTGCCCTTGATGATGACTGTTTCTACTCGAGAGCGCCCCTGTATAGGGCTGCCAGTCCAGATCGCTGCGTTGGCGGTCTTGCCTGCTTCTAGAGAACCGACCTCCTCCTCGATGCCGAGGATTCGCGCTGGGTTGATGGTCAAAGCTTCCAGGGCTTCCTTCTCTGATAATCCATGGGCCACGGAGATTGATGCAGGCGTCGGGATGTCGCGCACGCTGCGATTTCCAGGACCCCATCCGCCTGGGTCAAATGCAAACAGGATGCCTTTTTCCGCCAATACTGCTGCCGTGTGATAGTTCAGGTCAAAGGGCTCCCAGCGCCTGGGGATACCGGTCGTTCCAGCCCAAATAACCGGGATATTTTCTTCAGCAATGCGGTCGACGTATTTGAGTATTCCAGAACTTGCCCGAATGATCCCTTTGAGTTTGTACTCCTCGATGATCTCAAGAGAGTTGCGAATAGTGACTTCGTTCGAGGTGATAAAAATGACAGGGACCTTCCCTGTGACCACTGGCACCAGGGCTTCCATTTCCAGATTCCTTTTGGCAGAGCTTGCCTTGTCATTTTTATCTTTTTGATCCTTCTTGTCTTTCTCGCTCTGCTTTTTGGCATACTCTTTGGCCTGATCGAACTTGGCGCGCAAGAAAGAGACGATTCCGGGCTGGGTAGATGGGTACTTGTTTTGCTCTTTTGCACCCATGTTGATGATCTGGGCGACATAGCGTTTGGCCACCATTTTGTCAGTCAAATTTCCTTCCAGGTGCAGGACCACAGATTTTCCATTGATCACACTCCGGGTCCCGCTGACCGTCTGTACAGTAGTGACTCCCCCCAGGCGGGTAACCTCAATGCAATCATCCTCCGGGTTTATAGCATCATAGGGATCCATATGGGGTGTGGAAATTCCGACTTCATCGGTGTCGTTACCAGCACCAGGATAGCCGGTAACCCCAACCGCGGTCATCACTGCCACCAATCCGGGATAGACGTATTTTCCCGAAGCGTCGATGACCTTAGCCCCTGCCGGAGCCTGGATATTCGTTCCGATCTTACTGATCTTACCGTTCTCAATCAGGAGATCGCCGATAGTATTGGAGCCACCCTTCACTGGAACTATGGTGCCGTTTTTGATCAGAATTGTATTGGCAGCTGCGACTGCCTCTGCTCCTGCATACAGGATGAAAATCACAAGAACGAAGTGTATGATTCTTTTCATCGGCTTCCTCCTTTTACCGTGATACTTTCTTTGGCGTAATCAAAGAAAATTTCTCCTTCGATGACGGTCATCAGGCATTTGGTGGTCGTGTCCAAAGGATGCTTATCAAAGACCGCGATGTCTCCATCCTTACCCTTCTCCAAGCTTCCGATGCGGTCGCCCAGTTCTAGAGATTCCGCTGGATTCAGGGTGATCATTTTAAGCACTTCGTTTTCCGGGATATCGGTATACTTCAGCACCTTGGCCGCCATGCGGAAAAGGTAGCGGCCTTCGACAGGGCTGTCGGAGTTGATGACGATTTTGACGCCGGCGTCATGCATGATTTGCATGCCATAGGGGCAGCCATCATAGGCTTCCTCCTTGAATCCCCACCAGTCGACCCAGCCACCGTAAAAGACTCCTGCTTCGGCCATGATGTCTGCGACTTTATAACCATCTATGCAATGGCTTAACTGCAAAAGATCGATGTCGAATTCCTTGCAGAAATTGATGATCCATACGATTTCATCAGCACGGTAGGCGTGGCAGTCAATGCTGAGCTTTTTCTCCAGCACCATTTTCAGGGTCTCCATTTGTAGGTCTTTTTTTGGAGGGGTCAGGTCCTTTTTCCCAGACGTTTTGTCCTTTTCGTACTTGTCCCATTTAGCCTTATATTCTTTAGCTTCAATAAACGCTTTGCGGGCCACATAAGCATTTCCCATTCGCGTGGAAGGGGAGCGTTTTCTGCTGCCGTAAAGGCGCTTGGGATTTTCGCCCAAGGCCATCTTGAGCTGTTGGCGGACTCCAGGGATAATCAATTCTTCCACCGTTCGATCATATTTAAGCTTGATGGTGACATTCACTCCGCCGATGACATTGGCACTTCCATGCATGGTCTTTAGCGTAGTCACTCCGCCAGCTAGGGTTTTCCGGATGGAATCCGCCCCGGGTTCCAGGGCTTCCCACATCCAGATCTGGGGTGTGACCGGGTCTGTGGCTTCGTTTATATCGGTCAAGCCGATATGCGAATGGCTGTCGATGACCCCGGGCATGATATACTTCCCGGTCACATCGATAACTTTGATCCCGCTAGGGATTTTGACATTCTTTCCCACAGCCGTTATCTTGCCGTTCTGAATAACGACCGTACCGTTTTCGATGGTGCCATCTGTTATGGTCAGGATCGTGCCGCCTTTTAAGGCAAGGTCCTGGGCCCACACACAGGTGACCATCATTGCAAATGTGGTCAGAATCACTATGAGTCTTCTGCCCATGCCTACCTCCTTTCTATTTTTTTCCAAGCTGCCTCTCGAAAGGCTGCTTGCTGTTTTTGTAGCCTTTCCCATTTGAAGACGATATTAAATGCCAAATTAGAAGGAAAGTCAATCAGATATGAGATACGAGGAATTTTACGCCCTTTTTATTGATTTCTCTTTGATTGCCTGCAATAATCCACTATGCTATAAGCTGCTGAAAACTTAAGTTTCGCCCGAAGTGAATAAGAACGACTGATGGATAATATATTGTTTTATGGCTCGTGAAGAGATGATTGAGTGAAAAGATTCATTTTTTGGAGCGTCCTTCATAAAAATATCAGTATTGCTCTAACTGAGGATTTATCCAAGTATGCCCAGGGAGAGACATTCTGGCAGGCGATGTTGAATCTATGCGAGACGCTTCAAGACTTAACCTCTTCTAGTACGATCGAGGAGAGCGATCTCAATGCCCGTTTAAGAATGTACCATGAGACCGGAATCAATAAAGTGGAAATATTCGTTGGAAAAGAGGGGAATCGATATGCTGTTAAATGCGCCAACAGCCGAAGTTTTCTCGATGCCAAAGACATACAGGAGGCGCTAAGGAAATATGTGGCAGCAAGGGCAAAAACCTCGTTTGTCAATACAGGAGACCCGAAGAAAATTTAGAATAAGAAAAATCTGAATATATGATGTAGATTATTTGCATTCTTGATTTTTTTAAGATTCTTTTAGAATCACTACATGGCATTTGACACATCTCATGGTTGAGATTATCCTATTGTCATAATCTCAACAGGAATACTGAATTATGAGATGTCCAGATTGCCAATTCGAAAATCCGCCGGATCTTCTCTACTGTGGCAAATGTGGAACTAAACTTCGCCCTGTAGAAGATATTTCTGCTTCTTCCACGAAAACTCTCAATATGTCATTGGAACAATTAACCAGAGGAAGCATATTTGCTGGGAGGTTTGAAGTCATTGATGAGGTCGGAAAAGGGGGGATGGGAACGGTTTATCGAGTCATGGATAAAAAGATCAGTGAAGAAGTTGCCCTAAAACTCTTGAAGCCTGAGGTTGCTGGAGACATGAAAACCATTGAGCGCTTTAGGAATGAGCTGAAACTCGCCCGCAGGATTACTCATAAAAACGTCTGCCGGATGTATGACATCAATGAGGAAGAAGAAACTTCCTACATCACCATGGAATATGTGGCTGGGGAGGATTTGAAAAGTTTTACCAAAAGAGCCGGCCAACTTTCTGTGGAAAAAGCCATTTCTTTTGCCAAACAAGTGTGCGAAGGGTTGACAGAGGCTCATCGGCTAGGTGTTGTGCATCGGGATCTGAAGCCTCAAAACATCATGATCGACCGTGAAGGAAACGTCCATATCATGGATTTTGGAATTGCACGCATGATCAGCGCATCAGAGTTGACAGAAGAGGGAGTGATCATCGGAACACCCACCTACATGTCTCCAGAACAAGTGGATGGAGAAGCAGCAGATCAGCGCTCTGACATCTATTCCTTGGGTGTGATTATATACGAGATGGTCACAGGCCGGGCGCCGTTCAAAGGAGACAGCGCGTTGAGTCTAGCGTTGAAGCACAAGACTGAGCTCCCCAGAGGTCCTCGGGAGCTCAATGAGCAGCTTCCGGAGAGTATCAGTCAGTTGATACTCAAATGCATGGAAAAAAATAAAGAACAGAGGTTTCAGAGCGCAGAGGATTTGCTTTCTGAGCTGGCAGATATCGAAAGGGAAATTACAGGAGAAAAAAAGATATCTGATGAGAGAGAGCCGGACGTTCATATTTTTCCAAAGCGAGAATATCTAAAGTCTACAGCCGTTTTGCCCTTCAAAGACCTGAGTCCCCAGCAGGATCAGGATTATTTCTGTGAAGGCCTAGCCGAAGAGCTGATCAATGCCCTGACTCAAGTTAGAGATTTGAAAGTGGCTGCCCGCAGCTCTTCTTTTTCCTTCAAAGGAAAAGACGTGGATATCCGTGAGGTTGGAAAAATATTGAATGTTGGCACGGTCCTTGAAGGGAGTGTTCAGAAGGCAGGGAAACGTCTCCGCATCACGGCCCAGCTCATCAATGTGACCGATGGGTACCATCTCTGGTCTGAACGTTTTGACAGGAATATGGAAGATATATTCACCATCCAGGATGAAATATCCATGGCTGTTGTGGATAAGCTCAAGGTGGAACTTTTAGAGGAAGAAAAGGATAAAGTCACCAAGCGCCACACAGTGGATAAAGATGCCCATAACCTCTATCTCCGAGGACGCTACTTCTGGAACAGGCGGCATCAGGGAGACATGATTAAAGCTGTCAATTTTTATCAGAAGGCCATCGACAAGGATCCCGGTTATGCTCTTCCATATGTAGGAATCGCAGATGTCTTCAACATCTTCGGCCAATGGGCTTTCATCCATCCCAAAGAGGCCTATACCAAAACCAAGGCCATGCTCAAAAAGGCGCTGGAGATCGATAGCTCCCTCAGCGAGCTGTATACTTCTCTCGGTTTTGTCACTGGAAGCTACGAGTGGGACCTTGCGGCTGCAGGAGGCTATTTCCGCCGCAGTCTTGAACTCAATCCCCAAAATGTCTATGCCCACGGCTGGTATGCGGAGATGCTATCGATTGTAAAAAGAGACGAAGAAGCTTTAGTAGAAATGAAGAAGGCGGTTGAGTTGGATCCCTTGTTTTCCTTGGTCCATGCGCTCTATGGCGTTATCCTTGCCGGTTTGGGGCAGATGGAAGAAGGCCGGGAACAAATACTCAAGGCGATCGCCATGGATCCGGAACAACCGATGCCGTACCTCTGGTTGGGAATGATCTATTGTGCCAAGCCACCCCTTCCTGAGAAGGCCATCGAATATTTAAAGAAAGCCGCCAGCTTTGGAATAACTTTCGCTTACGGCTGGTTGGGATCTGCATATGCTATGTCAGGCCAGAGAGATGAAGCTTTAAAAATTCTCGCTAAGCTGGAAAAAATAGAAAAAGAACGCCACATTTCGCCTCTTAAAAAACTAGGGATCTATCTGAAACCGGGATTGAGGCATTTTCGTTTCTTGAAAAAGAAATATGTCTCACCCATGTTGAAGGCCGTGGTGTATCTGGGACTGAATATGCAGGAAGAAGCATTGGAATATTTCGAAAAGTCGAGTCAGGCGCGCGATTTTTTTCTCCCGGAGGCATTTGCGCTGATGGATTTCTTTGACTTCCCCTGGATAGAAGAATTTACTTCTCAGCCAAGGTTCAAAGCGCTCAAGGAAAAAGTTAAAGTCGGGTAAGAGAGGAACGTCATGCCAGAGAGAGAGATCATTGTCATCGGAGCGGGCATTGCAGGCTTATCAGCGGGGTGCTACGGACAGATGAACGGCTACCGCGTCCGTATCTTCGAGCAGGATACACGGCCCGGTGGGTTATGCACATCCTGGGAACGGAAAGGATACACCATCAACGGAGGCCTGGCCTTTTTGGGAGGCTCGGGTCCCCTCACGAATTTTTACAATATCTGGAAAGAGCTGGGAGTTGTCCCCAGGCTCCGGATGATTGATTACGAACACTTTGTGATTGTTGAAGGGGAAGGCGGAAAAAAATTCTTTATGCATACAGATGTAGAACGCCTTGAGCAGCACATGAAAGACCTTGCGCCAGAAGACAAGAAGGTCATAGAAGAATTCATCAGAGTCATTCGTGTTTTTATAAAATACCAACTGCCTATCGAGAAGGCCCAAGAATTGTATACATCTTTTGATAAAATGAAACTGATATTCACTCATTTTCCCCTGTTACGTGCCATGAGAAAGTGGAAAAAAGTATCCATTCAAGAGTTTGTAAGCCATTTCAAAAATCCCTTCCTCCGCAAGGCCTTTCTTCAAATCAAGGCTCTATTCTCCGATGATCTTCCTATGGCGATAATCCACCTGTTTATTGCCTGGAGCCATCTGAAAGCCGCGGGATATCCCGAGGGAGGTGCTCTTGCGTTCTCCCAGACAATTGAGAGGCGATTCATCGATTTGGGCGGCAAGGTTGAATACAAATCGCGAGTGGATAAAATTCTCGTTGAAAACAATAGAACTGTCGGCGTTCGCCTGGAAGATGGAAGCGAGCACCGTTCCGATTATGTTATTTCAGCAGCTGACGGCCATACAACCATCTTTGATATGCTGGATGGGAGATACATCAATGATGAGATTCGTGGCTATTATGACAGACTTCCTCTCGGGACTCCTGTTATCATTGTGGCCTTAGGCATTTCCCGACAATTCAATGATATTCCTCATTCTGGAATCGGCATTATATATCCCCTCAAAGAGCCTGTTACCATTGGAGGACAAGAGGTGAGGTCGCTTCGACCGATGATTTACAATTTCGACTCCACTTTGGCGCCAAAGGGTAAAACATTTCTGAGGATTGTGCTTCCTGCTGATTATGACTACTGGAAGAGACTTCAAGATGACGATAACAGATACAATGAAGAGAAGGATAAAGTGGCAGAGAGTGTAATTAACCTGCTGGAACAGCGGTTTCCCGGAATTTCTTCAGATGTCGAAATGGCTGATGTCGCCACACCGCTCACTTTTAAGCGCTACGTTGGAACCTGGAAAGGGAGCATCGTAGGCTGGGATCTGACGACTGAAACT
>CAZSPM010000025.1:0-11104 GCA_964608785.1 uncultured Eubacteriales bacterium | reverse complement strand
AATAACGGCCACAAAGAATAAGATCAAAATCATTTGAGATTTTTTAATTTTAAATCATAAATACTATGTTCTCTTTTTTCCTGCCTAAGAGCTTAGACAATTTCTCGAGATTGATCTTTTTCTTCTTATAAGCTTCAAGCGCTAGGCTTTTGAATCGATCGGAGGGAATTGGTGTCCTTCTTTCTTTCCCTTTGCGACCCTCTCCTCTTGAATCTCCAAAAAGAGCATCCTCACGCGCTTCTGGATCCAATTTCCGGAATTCTTCAAATTTGTTACGCGAAATATATCCCATATCCTCAAGGTTCCGCAGCATGGCAAGAGTATCAACACCGAAATAACGTTTAAGATAGAGAACGTTAGCGAAACTCAATTGACTCGAGCGAATATCCTTGCTAATGATTTCTTTAACTTTTACGGGAGGCATCAAAAATCTTGAGGCAAAAGTCTGAGCAAAGATTTCACGTGGATGAAAGAGGGTAAGATATTCATCAACGAAAATATCCGGGTTGTCGATGACAGGTCCTGTATTTCTATCTTTAAGGTAATGGCAGTATTCATGAGCTGCCGTGAAAACCTGCTTCCCAAAGGATTGAGCACAATTAACTGAAATAAATGCAGTTTCACTTATTTCTAAAAAAATAAACACTCCTGAAATCTGTGATTTCTCTGAGAACGGCTGCCTAATGACATGGCATCCGTTAATATCGAGTAAAGAGAAAAGGTTGCGAATCGGTTCCTCTCCCAAGGCCAGCCTTCTTCTTTCTTCATAAGCCATTCTTTCTGGGGAAATATTTGAATAAAGAGGGGCAAGCTCAACCCGCCTCGAGGTTATTTCTTCAAGCCATAAGTACTCTTCACAATATTTCTTGAATCCTTTCAGTTCCTCTCCAGACTGTTTATCGACTCTTTCTCCTTTTAGAAGGATATTAAAAGCGGTTTCTTTTTCTTGAAGAAAGTATGAGACATCCTTTTTAAAGTAGTTGGCCAGTGTGCTTAAAGTCTCAAGGCTTGGTTTTCTCTTACCCAATTCGAGAAGAGAAATAAATTCCCCTGATAGACCTACTGCCTTGGCCAACGCATCTTGGGTAATAGTTAAGTTTTCTCTTAATCTTCTAAGTTTCGCTCCAAGGATGTTTTGCATTGTTCACCCCATATAACAGATTATTCTTATATAACCCCAGGTTATAAAAAAGTCAAATCAGAAAAAGGGGTCGCGTCTCAACATTTGACATATTCATTTATCAACGTGTCTCTTCCCTTATGGAGTGTGGCTTATAAAAATACAATCATTCATGGAAAGAAGCGAATAATATGTCAAATGTGTCAAATGTTGAGACGCGACCCCTTGCATCCCCATGGTTTAGTCTTGATATTTGAAAGAGACTTTTACTTTTGTACGATAGGCAACGACTTTTCCATCTTCGACCTTCATATCAAACTCAACTGCTTCTGCAATCCTCAAATCCTTGAGGCTCTTTCCGGCTGTTTCAACGGCTTTTTTCGCAGCTTCTTCCCAAGAATTAGGACTTGTTCCAATCAATTCAATAACTTTATAGACGCTCTCCATAGGTTCCCTCCTTGATTAGAATATAAAAATGAAACTCTTGAACCTGAAAAACTGTAAAATTTTCCTGACTGTTTGTCAATCTTTTTGGGGACTTCCCCTTTTTTCCTGTGCATCGACTGTCAATATAGTACAAGTTCCCTCGGTAGATAAATTTACAGAAAAGATCACAAAGGCCTGTGGCAAAGCCATACAGCCAAAACAGGCTATCCTGGGAGTCGGGTATATGGCCGGCCTACTGTCAGGATTCAGAGGGAAACACATTCGGAATCATGGAAGAAGATACGTCCGCAAAGTAGACAGTTACAAAAAAGCCGCTGGGGAGGCCGATAAACTTTTCCCCCTATTTTAATGCTTCAACCATCTCTTCTAATTGAATATAACTTATGATATCAGAAGGGACATCCTTAACAGCAAAAGAGATGATATAATGACCCGGATCCACATACATTTCAGCTAAATAGGGATAACGGCTTTTAACGGCAATTTCATAATCTTTCGCAGGGATTTTAATATCCTCAATCAATTCATGGCAGGGAGAAATGTGACCTGCCGAATCCATCAGGGCTATATACACCTTAATTTGCCCGATATGACTATCGTCCTGAGGATATAACGTTAAATTCTTTATGGGAATAAGGATTTTTAGAGTTAGACGAAGCTTCTTCGACCCGGGCTTTGGTTCTACAGGAATGGTCTGCACAATAATGTTCATCGGATTATATTCGCGCTGAAGGAACAACCGTGAAGAAATGCTCTCCTTAATTTTCTCCTCTTGAGAGATTCTCATGTATCCATGCCGGAGACGAATATTATATTTTTCCTCTAAGCCAACCAGTTTAACCTGAATAGAGTGATATTTATTATCTTCGCGATGGGGGGATACATATCCAAGTGAATAGTAAAACTGAAGGTCATCCTCGATCTTCTCCAAACCTGAGCCGATATCATTGGCGCTTAGAATGGCAAGGCCGCCTGTATCCCACGCCATCAGCTTAAGAGCGTCATTTGCAATTCTCGAGGTAGGCTTAACCATACCAGAGCCACTAGAATAAACATTCCATCCCGCCTGTTTATCTGCTGAGAGAGTCATACTCTCGAGTCCCTTAGCATTGATGGGATAAAGAGCAATTTCATTCGCATTACATCGTGCCGTCACTTCTTTAAAAATCTTGGTGGCATCATAATTCATAGCTTCTGCTCTGGCATTTCCTACAGGGAAAGCTTGATCAAGAAAAGAGAAAACTTCCTCACCTGGATTTAAAGGCAATCCATCGCTGACATAAATCAATATTTTTTTGCCTTCGATTCCGACTAAATGATCTGTAAAAGCATTCAAGGATTTCAAGGAGTATATAAGGTCGTTTTGCTCAGCCTCAATATAACTCCTGGCGTAGCCCAAAGCCCTATCATAATTATCAAATCTGCCAATTTGTGCTGATTCTGAAACCATTCTGTTCAGCTCTTTTCTTATATCTTCTCTGGTCCTTGCTCGTAAAAGAGATTGGCCGGAACGTCCTTTTACTTGATTTATTGCCTGGAGAAGCTGTCCTTCGCTCGAGGTGAATTCCTGCATAATTTCAAGTTTTTGATCGAGAGAAACAACCATTCCCTGGTTATTAGTGTTTTCAAGAGAAAAATTATTTCGAATGAATAACTCTAATTTTTTTATGCTCCAATTTCTATTCAGGGGATGAAGGTGCCAGTTATCAAAATAAATAATAATTTTATTCTTCATCTGGGGAGTACTTTTGGGCAAGGGCTTTAAGGGCTCTTGAGGTTTTTCCTTTTCTCTTTTAGGCCCAGACGCATAAACTTCCATTCCTTTAGCTTCATAAAAATTCGTCAACTTCTGGAGTAATCCGTCTTCGTAAATTTCAAAATTCTCAGCTTTCAGGCCTGTGATCCGCTTTCCTCTTTTGTCGGTTACAATAACATGAACATTGGTCACAATGACTTCCACTTCATAAGTCGGCTTGACAATTTCCTGTTTTTTCTGTTGCCCGAAGCTCTTGCTTGATTCCAGCATAAAACTAATGGGACAAAGGACAAAAAGGATGATGTTGCTTAGGACAGAATAAAAGACTATTTTTTTGAATGCCATTTTTTTAAATTTTATAAAAAATCAAACATAATAACCAGAGATGGAAAAGAAAAAAAGAGGCTGACACCTATTTTTAACGCCAGCCTCTTCTTGTTTCAACTTCAGGTTAGAATCTGATTCTGGCTCCGACGTATAGTCTCAGGGGCATCAGGATTTCTGTTATCTCTTGATAATCCCATTTTGGTTCATTGTGGGCATACTGAAGATCAATACCTGCTTGATTATTGGTAACGTTGTAAACATCGAGGAACAAATCAAGAACAGCAGTATCATACAGCCTTATTCCGTAGTTGAATTTTAAATCAAGTTGATAATAATTTTGAGTTTTTTCTTGTCCTGTCTTTACATAAGTACCATCATCCAACGGCCAATTGTAATAGATGTCGTATCGATCAGGATAAAAGTCATAAGATTCTGTGTATCTCATTCCTGAATTCCAGTAGAATAGGGCTCCAATATCCAAGCCAAATGGAGTTCTGTATGTGCCGAAGACTTTAATCTTATGAGGAATGGTTCCAGGAGTAGGTCCCCACATCCAATCGTTTCTTGGATCGAGAAAGATGAAATCACCCTGAAGGTCTGCGTTTGCATCAGACTGGCTGTTCCCAAGTGCGTACTTGTACGAATACTGGGCAACTACGAAAGAGCCGGATTCGAACCGCTTTGAGACTTCAAAGTCAAGACCATAGATATCTCTTTTAGCTCCCCAGAGGTTAGAGAGGAAATAGTTGATATTGGGTGGAGGGCCTTCTGGCGGATAGCCAAAATCCTCATAAGTGAGAGCGAGATGTGAATAATCGGCCGGCATATGTTCAACATAAGTGAACAGATCATAATCTTCAATAATTCTACGGTCTCCGCGATAATATCCCTGGGTGGCAATGACCAGCCCGCTACTTAAATCAATTTCATGGGTCAAGGAAAATTCCCTGGCAAAGCCATCTTTTGTACTTGGCGTCCACTCACAATCTCTCTGTTTTTCTCCTCCGCGTATGCGAAAAGTGTACCAGTCGTTATTAAGCCAGATTTGCTCGTGGTTAACTCGTCCAGAAAGGTTTCCAGCAAAGTGGACCATGCCCATGGCTGTAGGATCAGAGAAGTGTCCGTAGAAGGCTGTTAACTTGTGGGTGCCTCTCCCACCAATATTCCAGACCAACCCTATTCTGGGCAGAAACACAAAATCCATATTGAGGATTGTTTCACCTTTTGAGTCTTTGTAATTGTGATTTTCTACTCTCACTCCGGCATTGAGCGTGACGTAATCACTGAGTTTCCAGTCGTCCATGAGATAGCCAACCCAGCGCTGAGCACGAACTTTATTAGGACCTCTTTCAACTTGATTAGTTCTCATGAAGTTCAATCCGTTTTCGCCCATAACAGTAAAGGTTGCCGCTTTCAACTCATCAGAACTTACAACACCATCCCCGTTTGTATCAAAGGCAGCAGAGGTTGGACCCCAATGAGAATTCAACCAAGGAAGGAGCCTTTCATCGAATTCACTATGAGGCATAATGCCGACATTATAAAGTTCTCCAAGAGTAGTGCCCAATAGATCAGGATCTAAGGAAGAACGGATCTCTCCTAGGGGGTAAAATACATCGTCCATATCATACTCATTGGAGTACATCACGCCTGATTTGATCCTCATATTGCCTAAATACAATTCAGCGTTTAAACTGAACTGATCCCTTGTGTTTCTATATTCTGCACCTGAAGAATAGCTTCCAAACTGGAATTGCTCTATGGGCGGATATTCGCCAGGCATAAAATAAAGCCTGTCTTCAACGCCTGCATCTGGAAAGCGAGGTCCAAGATCATATCCCCACCAATAATGCCCGTAACGAAAATCTACGATGAGGTTCTCTCCAAAGACCCTCTGATAATAGCCGTTGTAGACACCCATATTGTAGTCGTATAGGGGTTGACGGGATTTGATGGTGTTTATATCGCGGGAACCCTCTTTAGTATAGTCATCCATGAAATACAAAAAAGTAAATGAATCATTCGGAGTCAACTTGAAAGAGACTTTGCCAAAAAGCCCTGTTCTCTTCTGCTTATAGTTCACTTCCTCTCGGATCGAAGAAGCAGATTCCGATAACTGGAAATCTTTTGCATTGTTTCTGTATTGGCCCGAAAGAAAAAACCAGATTCTATCTCTCAATAAAGGGCCGCCAAAAGTTGCCGCTGTGTCATATTTGTTGTCTTTGAATCCCTCGAGCATTGTAGGATCTTCCGCGCTATCATGTGCACTCCCGCCGTAATTCAAAAATAATTTTTCAGGCTGGAAATAGAAGTTTGCGGAACCTGTAAATCTGTTTCCTCCTGACTTGGTCACGATGTTGCCAACAACACCTTTACCTCCTCCGTATTCAGCCGGAACACCAGAAGTCATAAGTTCCTGCTCCTGGATGACCTCGTTGTTAAAGGTCATCAGGGCTCTTTGAGCTGCCATTCCAGTGATGTTAATCCCGTCTAGGAAATACATATTATCGCGGGAGCCGCGTTTGCCTCCTCCTGTTGTTGCGTTTATCGCTCCTTGAAATCCTCGGTCCCAGTAATTCATGCCGCCTTTACCAGCTGGATCCTGAGAAAGATCTCTCCCCCCGGAGTTGGGAACCATGTTGACTCCAGCGGCCAACTGAAGATATCCAACGAAATCTCGAGCTACTGGAAGAGATTCAACCGTCTCATGGGTCACATGTTCTGCTATAACAGATTTTGTAGTATCCACAGCAGGAGTGACAGCGATAACAGTTATGGATTCCTCAATCGTCGCGGGTTTCAACTCTACCTGAAGAACGGTCTGTTTATCCAGGGATACTTCAATTCTTTCTGAAACTTTTTCTTGGAATCCTGGAAGAGAAGATTTAATCTGATAACTTCCTGGAGTCAGATTAACAAACAAAACATCTCCGACTGCATTTGTGACCAAAGTCTTTTCGCCCATCATAACAGAACTTGAGAGAGTCAATGAAACACCAGGAAGGGCCGTACCTTCATCATCAACCACTTTGACTTTGAGTGTTCCACTTTGAGTTTGAGCGAAAATTGCAGGAGATGCCATCATAAAAACAGCAGCTAATATAGATAAAGTTTTAAACCACTTTTTCATTCTGCTTTATTCTCCTTATCCCGAATATTCGGGAAAATTTTTGGCTTAGCTCCCAATCTGTTTGCCTGAAGCTGAGCCAAATTTGCCATAGCCATAGAATCAAAACTTTAACATGAAGTTTTCAATTCCAAACTCATAACCATTAGTTTATGAATATCTGCTGGATTCTCACCTCCATTTGTTCTAAGGGATACGCTTAATCTCAGAATTTCATATATGTATTTATTCATAAATAGACCTTTATAAACTTCTGATTTTTTATTCAGCAAAATTCATGCCATATTTGGGATTTTTTCTATCTTACTGTAATTAAACAAATTAGAAAGAAATGCTAAATCCTAATAAAATAAATATTATTCAAATACATAATTTTGCTTCAATTATTTGAATCCAAAAATTCGTAATAAAGAGGAAGTTAAGAAATTTTACACAGGGGGAAAATAAAGGAAATATTATCAATAAGACGGATTATATTTTGGTATTTTTTGGGGAAGAAATAAGATTTAATTCTTGGTGTACAATCCAAAAATCAGAACGGTCATTTCTATGAATCTATCTTATATTCTCTAACATCTTTTTAGCCAAGGCTGCTTTTTCAGACTCAGGTGCTAATTCTATAACTTTCTCAAGGTTCCTCTTTGCCTCTTCCGTATCCCCTTTATTAAAATTCGCCAACGCTAATTGATAATAGCCGTTGACATAATTTGAATCCAACTTTATGCATCTATTTAAATTATCAATGGCCAAGTCAATCTCTCCATTCTTAAACAAGAGAATTCCAATATTATAAAACAAATTAGGGTCTGTAAGGCTATTCTCATCGAGTCGATTAAAATATTTCATGCCTTCTTCAAGCTCACCTCTTTGAAAATAGATGGCGCTGAGATTAATAAGAGTATCCCGTGATTGAGGCTCCCTCTCTAACATATGCTTAAAATTTTCTATGGCATTATCTAAATCATCCAGTCTGTAGTGACATAACCCAATCTTCTCATAAGCTAGGAAGAGAGCTTGATTTTCAGCCAGAACTCTTTGATATTCTTTCAAAGCCTCAGCATACTTTTTCTCCTTATAAAGCGCATCTCCTCTGCTTAAAGGCGATTCCGGAATAGGAGAAAGCCTGATATCAATAGATTTGTTTTTTCTAATTGCAGAAAGCTTGACTTTAATATTTTGCGGCTCATATCCGTCAACGATAAAGCCAATGGTCCATGTACCTGGGCGAACATTTGCCTTTCTCCATTTCCCCTTTTTATCAGTTATCAACTCGTATTTTTTCCCATCCTCAGAAAATATTAAGATAACCCTAGCTCCTGCAATGGGTTTTCCATCTTCTGATTTTACTGTACCCTCCACCGTAGCAAAAACTTTAGCAAATGCGCTATTAGTACTTATCAAAATTATTATTGAGAAAATAACTATTATTTCTGTCAATGTATTCAATAGTTTCTTCATTGATCCACTTCTCATCGGGAACCTTGTAACTACTCCTTTGAATTTGATTATAACAGCAAGAATAGAGAATATCAAAAAAGTGATTCTGGGGTCAGGTCTCGCAAAAAACAGGTCCTGATCCAAGAATCTTTATACATTTCTTGACATAGTCAAATTTTTAAAGATATAAATTTACCTGTATGAAATTTCATAAAAACTAAAAGAAAAAAAACCTCAAAAGCAAAGTTAAGCAAACTCATTAGAGGAGGTGTTTTATGAGAAAATTAATGTCGGCCATCATCTTATTATTCTCTTTGAGCGTCTTATGTACTGGCGAAGAAATTATTGAAAAGTGCCATATTAGGCCGGTCCATACCTATTCCATCGTGGCCCGAGATCCAGCTACTGGACAGTTAGGTGTAGCTGTTCAATCACACTGGTTTTCAGTAGGACCGCTTGTCCCCTGGATAGAAGCAGGAGTAGGAGCCGTCGCCACACAATCCTTTGTGGAAATCTCTTATGGTCCTCTTGGGTTGAGTCTGATGAGAGCAGGCAAAAGTGCTCCTCAAGCCCTTCAAGCACTCCTGGAAGTCGATCCGAACAGAAAAGTCAGGCAGGTGGCAATGATAGACAGACAAGGTCGTGCTGCAGCCCATACAGGAAAATCATGCATCATCGAAGCCGGTCATCTGACAGGCAGCCAATTCTCAGTTCAGGCTAATCTCATGCTTAAAAATACGGTCTGGAAAGCAATGGCTACGGCCTACGAGTCCACCAACGGTGATCTTACAGACCGCTTACTCGCTGCCATGGAAGCCGCAGAAAAAGAAGGGGGTGACATCCGAGGACGCCAGTCAGCAGCTATAATTGTTGTGACCGGAACACCAACTGGACAACCTTGGCAGGATCGGATTGTAGATTTAAGAGTTGAGGACCATCCCCATCCTGTAGAAGAGTTAAAGCGTTTAGTAAAGGTCCACAGGGCATATGAACACATGAACAAAGGCGATGAATATATGACAGAGGAAAATACCGAAGCCGCCTTAAAAGAATACAGCACAGCTGAAAAGTTAGCTCCTGACAATATGGAAATGGTCTTCTGGCATGCAGTTACCCTTGCGAGTCTAGACAAGGTGGAGGAATCCCTGCCTTTATTCAAGAAGGTTTTTGCAGTTGATCATAACTGGGCAATTCTCCTGCCTCGCCTTCCTAAATCAGACTTACTGCCGGATAAACCTGAGCTTATTAAAAAGATCTTATCCGTTGCCCCTAAAAAATAAAAGGTTTTGATATCCTAATCCGTGCAGATATGATAAAAAAATAGATTCACGGCGGCCTCTATTCCCTTGAACGAGCCATAAGAACAGAAGCTGGAGCACGGTCAGCTACCTTATCCGGGATTGAACCAAAAAGCCAACTTCTTAAGGTCCACTCATTGGATGCTCCCATAACAACAAGATCATGTTCTACGGCGGCATGGATAATAGCATGCACAATATCTGTATCCATCACAACATTCATCTCTGCCTGAACGCCAGCTTCGTCTAAAGTGTCTCTTACGAAATCTTCGGCAACTCCCCGGAAAAGCCGAATGCTTTCTCGGTCAAATTCGGAGCGGGCAGCTGAGGGGCCACGACCCACTTGAATGTTAAGTGCGGTCACCGAAGCATTCCATTCTGCAGCTAACTCGCTGGCCACCTTGAGTCCGAGTTTAGCATGTGGCCCCCCACTGATGGGGACAAGTATCCGACCTACCTCTCCCAAACCGTGGGTTTTAAGAACCAGGACATTTCCTTTTGCCACCTTGAGCACTCCGGCTACGCTTGTGCGCTGAATTCGAGGCCTCCGAACCTCGCCGTGCCACCCCATGACGACCAAATCGGGTTGTTCCACATCTGCAACGCTAAGGATTGCTGATGGCACATTATGAGCGACTATGGCACTTGCTCTAGCCTTCACTCCTTGTTCAGCCGCATGGCGGGATGCAATATCCAACAGTGTTTTCTGCTCTTCCCGGCGCTTTTCATATGCCATCCGACCGGCTTCTAGCGGAGTCTGCACAGGGACATCCACAACATGAATCAGCTGCAGACGTGCTCGGCGACTTCTCGCCAAAGCTGTACTCACTTTAAGCAGCGATTGCTCTGTGTTTGGGTTGGCTAGGGGAACGAGGATAGTGGGGAATTCTTCCCGGCGAGCGACAATGAATTCTTCAGCCCTGACGACGAGAGGATTGATGACTTTCTCTCTCAAAAGGATATTCGAAGCGCCGACCAGGCGCGTTCCTTTACGCAAAAACAACAAATACCAAACAAAACTGGCTGCAATAATCAAGTATCCGATGATGAGAGTAGCTCTGGATGTGTTGATCATAACGAAAATACAGCCAATTAGTCCTAGCACAGGAACAAGCGGATATCCAGGTGTACGAAAACTGGGTTTGTACCAATCCAGTTTGGCATGCCTCATTATGATGCAGGCCAAGGTGATGAGGGAATAAAGCACAAGGCTCAGGAAGCCTGCAACTTCAGCTAAAAGTTCAAGATGACCCCCAAGAATGACCAACAGAACCATGGTCAGACCGCCTGTCACCGCGATAGAGATATAGGGTGTTCTGAAGCGGGAATGAATCTGATTGAACCAGTCTGGCATGATGTTCACAGCGCCCATAACAAGAGAGTTTCTTGGTCGTCAAGATGAGCCATATCGATATTTGCTCATGCACAGTCAAATTAGAGCTAATGTGTTTTCTACATTTGGATATAAGGTAGATAATAATTTTTCGGATATTGAAATTATGCAAGCCTTCCTAAACGCATTAATCGTCGCTCCTCAATTTTTTAGATCTTCTGATGTCAATATAAAACTTGTAAATGAAATCACAGAACGA
>CAZSPM010000024.1:0-11535 GCA_964608785.1 uncultured Eubacteriales bacterium | reverse complement strand
ACAGAGACACAGAAAGCCAACCAGACGATTCCTCCGATGTGGTGGGGTAGCCACCTTCTGGATTGGGTGAGGGTGACATACTCAGCCCTGTTAACACCGATGATTCGTGCAGTGTTGTAGGTTTTGTCGTCGAGCTTGAATGGTCTGGGCAAATAGTTAGGATTCTTGAATGGGCCCCCTTGCAGCCCTCTCACTGGATCGAAGGGAGTTCCCTCGAACTTATCTCGCATGATGGTCATGACATCCAGAACAGAAAGCTTCTTATCAGGCTTCACAGAGAAGGGAAGTTCCATATTCGGTGTATCTGGACTGAGTTTGCGGGAAGGGACAACAAGATCAAAGAAGCGCCAAAGACGGACTCTAGTTCCCCGGGAGCTGGATGCGCTGTATCTGCTTGGCGCGTAAGCTTTCTTCCAGTTAAAGGGTTTACCGCTTTCCGGGTCGTAGTAGCCGTGTTCGATCGCGTGAGAAGTGACATTCGGAGAAGCCATGAAGTAGTCTGGATTCTTGAGGTCGATTTCTCCGATTCTGGATTCGTTCTGACAGACACTCACATGGTCATCCGGCACTCTTTGGGCGCACCATATGGCTCCCGGTTTACCGGTTTCTGGGGTCCACAACGGACCGACCGGCATGATCTCAAAAACCCATACCTCATTCGAGTCAGCCACGGCCAGCATCTCTCCGCTGTCGTGATAGCCGTATCCGTATTTTTCTGAGAGAGAGCCCATGAGCTGGATGGCCTCGCGTGCTGTTTTACTTCTTTCCATGGCAATTAAGGTTAGTGTAGTGATGTCAAATTTCGCGACAGTTGTCGGATTCCTCATCTTGGGACGACAACCTACAGTCGATTCTGCCATAGCCAGTTGATGTTCATTCATGTAGCCGAATACACCATGAAGATAGGCATAAGTGTGCAGAACTTGTGGGATTTCAAGACCGGTGAAGTTTTCTTTAATCTTTTCCCATTTCAATCCTTGCTCAGGAGGCCATGTTCTGATCTGGTTTATATAATAGATTTTACGCATCGAGCCAGGCTCATGGTCTGCTGCTGGCACGCGCCGCCACGTCCAATCACACATGCCGCAGTCAGCCGAATGTGTGGTTATGACAGAGCCGTCGATTGAAGCCTGTTTGCCAACCATCACGACTGTACAGGCTTCTAGGGACAATTCCGATAGAATAGAATCACACTTTTCACAATCAGACGATATCAACACAAATGTGCTGAATGCCAACAGTGTTAAAATAAACAGACCAGTTATTGATAATAATCGTTTCAAATTCACTTTTTCCTCCTTCTATGAGTCCATAAGGATAAATTCATTTTAAATATTCAATTTCACAAATCAATAGT
Source organism: uncultured Eubacteriales bacterium (assembly GCA_964608785.1). Lineage (GTDB taxonomy): Bacteria > Acidobacteriota > Aminicenantia > Aminicenantales > Aminicenantaceae. The sequence goes on along the minus strand of CAZSPM010000024.1, from coordinate 10,178 downwards.
TACTAATATCTATAGAATTATATAATTTTTCATCCTTACCCAAAAGTCTATTTATTTGTTTTGTTTTCAAAACAAATTTGTTAGATTAATATCTGAATGAATGTCTGCATAGAAAAAGGCGGATTGAAGATATTGAAGCAGAGGAAATTGAATTAGGTGATGAGTGTGCAGTGGAATACGATAAAGAGGCAACAAGGAGGTGAATGAAAATGGCAAGAGGAACAGATGTCACAGCCATGAAGAGGACTTATAGAACGCCTGTAGAGGGAGAATTTCCTAAGGAATTAGCAATCAGCCTGGAGAGTGAATCAGGCTTAAGATATGGTGAAAATCCCAATCAGCCCGCCGCTGTTTACAGATTCAAAGGAATTAGTCTGGCAGAGTTAACGAACATACGGTTGGCAAAGACAGGCAAGGGAGGATTATCAGCGACGAATTTTATGGATATCACCAGAGCTCTGGAAGTGTTGAAATTTTTTGAGGAGCCATCTGCTGCAGTCATGAAGCATCTCATCCCATCAGGATTTGCTACTCAACATAAGGATAATAGTCTGGATGATATTTACAGGAAAGCGAGGGATGCTGATGCGAGAAGCGCTTTTGGCTCGATTGTTGTTCTGAACAGGCCTCTGGATAAAGCCACTGCAGAGGCCATAATGGAAAGCTATGTGGAAGGGGTGGCTGTCCCCGAATATGAAGAAGGGACAATGGAAATACTAGAGAGAAAAAAAGACATAAGAGCCATTCTCTTTTCAAATCTGGAGAGACTGCCCAGATTCATGGGAGATGATGTCGAAGGATTATATGATCTTAAGGTCTTGCCAACAGGGAGAGCAATCGCTCAGAAGCCCTATTTAAGCAGCATCAAAGGTCCTGAAGATTTAGTCCTGGATCCATTGGTGAGGAAGAAGGATAAAGAGACGGGTAAAGAGACAACCTATATTGTTGAGAGGGATCCGACCCCTGGAGAGCTCAGAGACATGTTAAATGCTTGGTATGTGAATCTAGGCGTCAGGAGCAATGGGATTGTTTTTGTAAAAGATGGCGTAACGTTGGCTGTCGGTGCTGGGCAGCAGGAGAGAGTCGGTGCCGTGGAACAGGCGATCATAAAAACATACCAGAAGGCCATGGATAGAGAGGGAATTTCCTATAGCTCTCTCGAGGGAGCTTCGGCCAGAGAAAGACTGTCTGTTAATCCCTTGGCGGGCGCAGTCTTTTCTTCAGACGCTTTTTTCCCTTTTAGGGATTCCATAGATATTTCCGCAGAAGTGGGTGTGACCGCGGTTATCCAGCCAGGAGGGTCTGTGAGGGATTACGAAGCTATAGAAGCGGTCAATGAGCATAATATGGCTATGGCCTTTACGCTGGAAAGGTGTTTTGCACACTTCTAGAAAAGGGGACAGTCCCCTTTTTAGCTTGAGCAAAGATATTAAAAGAGCGAAATATCAAGTAAAAAGATGGAGGGAGGAAAATCTTCGGGATTCAAAAAGAGAATTAACATTGGTTTTATCCTCATTCTATGGGTAGTTACCGCGTGGCTGCTTTCCCCGTTAATTACTTCAGATACTGTGGATATAGCAGATGCGAATGAATATATCTACCGGTTTGCAGTCGGAATTGCCATCATGATTATAATGTTCGGGAAAACGATATTCGATCTTATATTTCCTCAGCCCATTTCTAAAAAAATGCCATTAATAAATACAGTATTTCTCAGCCTCTATTGTATAGCTATAGCCAGTGGAATAGTTATTATTGTTGCGAAAATGATAGCTCTGTATTTAAAAGGCGGAGATGACATATTTCAATTTTGACATTTTTTTTAAATTCTTTGGAATAATTCATAGAGCTGGGTTGTCTAAATGATATGAGACAGGAAATGCACCGAATTAAAAAAACTATCGGGAGGTAAAAATGAAAAAAGCAGTTACGTTTTCTGTTATCTTTTCGGTCCTGATTCTTTTTACAGCGAGCAGCTTTGCTCAACCTCAACAGATGAAGATGAGAGGAAAAGGCATGATGAAGCGGTCACCAGCAGGAATCCTCTCTGTTCTCAAAGCAAAACAGAAGGAGCTCAAAATAACCGACAGCCAGCTCGAGAAGATTAAGAACCTGGCGTTTTCATTTGAAGAGAAGATGATCAATATCAGAAGCAATAACAGCCTACAACAGCTAGAATTGAGAAAACTCCTGCAGGATAGAGAAAATCTCAATTATGAGAATATCAAAGCAGCTCTTTCCAAAGCGTCAAGCGGTAGGCAAGACATGTTTATTGAAAGGCTGAAGCTGAGAGAAGAAATAGATAAAATTTTGACTGCTGAGCAGCGTGAGGCAATAAAATCCATGCAGAAAGACCGGATGAAAGGGAGAAGAGGAAGAGGATCTTTCCAGAGAGGTAATAGATTGCAGCGATTCCGAAGATTAAGAAATCGAATAAAAAGATAGCCTGAAAAAGAGGAAGAATATCAGCGTAGCCGTAGGGTGAGCCCTTGGATTAACCCAGAGCCAAGGGCTCTTTTTTGTTATTCGTGGAGGTAAAAAAATGAAAATTTTAGATGAGGATTCTAGACGGATCTTTATGTGCAGAATACCGATTTTAGCGTGTATTGTGGTCCTTTCCATTCTCTTACTTGCCCGCTGCAGCACAATTGGATTGAATTTAGATAGTAATTGGCGCGACCAGGAGATTTTGATCGATGGAAAAAATTCTGAATGGTTAGGAGACATGTTGTATTTTGAGGAAGAAAACATTTCTGTAGGTATGTGTAATGATGAGAATTTCTTTTATATATGCATGATTGCTGAGAATCCTATCATACGAGCTCAAATGATGCGGCAGGGTTTCACGGTTTGGTTTGACCCGGGTGGCGGCGATGAAAAAACTTTTGGGATAAAATATCCTGTCGGAATGCTAGCGATGGGTGTTCTTGGGAAGATGAATCCCAGGGGAGCAAGAGAAGGTGAACCAGACCCGGAAGTACAGGAGAGAGCCATCAAAAGATTAATGACCGAAATAGAAATTCTCGGACCTGGGAAAGATAGACAAAGAAAACTCAAGGTTAAGGAGGCAAAAGGGATTGATATTAAAATGACCACCACTGGCGAAATAGTTGTCTATGAACTTAAAGTTCCGCTTGTCCATAGTGAGCAACACCCCTATGCTGTTGGGATCAAAGAAGGAAACTTGATTGGTGTTGGAATGGAAATCCCAAAATTTGACAGGAATGCGATGAGGAAAATGATGGGCGGCCAGGGACGAGGAGGCTCAGGAATGCCGGGAGGAGGTAGAATGGGGGGAAGAGGAGGCATGGGAATGCGAGGCGCTAGAGGCCGCCAGATGCCTAAAGGCATAAAACTTTGGATGACCGTAAAGCTTGCCTCTATCTAAATCCACTCTCTATTCAAAGAAATAGACATCCTTTCAAATATTTGACAGATTGAATCGAGGGGAGAGTTAAACATTCTTGCTGATGTTTTGAGTTTTTTTCATATTAAAAAAAAATAAAAAAAATAGGTGGCGGTGCGGAACTTTTAAACGGACAATTCGTATTAGAAAATGATGGTATAACTTTAATTCCAAAAGGAGGCTATCATGGAGAAATTGTCTAGCAAGTCGATTTTATGCTCTATTGTATGTTTGGCTCTTATGTTTTCTATCATTAATGCGACATCTTTCGCTCAGGAAAAAAAGGCTGGTACTAAGAAGAATTATAACGAAATTGCTGGGAAATATGAGTTTGATATTGAAGGCCAGATAATGGTTATCGGTTTCTGGATTGAAGATGGAAGACTAATGGGTGGACCTGAAGGTGAAGAACCGGCAGAAATAGAGCCTGTAGAAGGAGAAGAACTTAAATTCACTGCTACCACTTCTGAAGGACAGTATTTTGAAATAGCATTTGTTAGAGATGATGAAGGTAAGGTCGCAAAATGTGTGATCGGTACCATGGGAATGGAATACGAAGGTAATAAGATAAAGGATGATAAGGGATTTTAGACGAGAGCCGCTTGAATAAGCTTAGGGTGGCACTTTGGGGAACGTCCCCCTTAAGTGCCCCTTAAAATTTAATACTAAAGAATAAATTAAAGGTTAAGCCCATTAACTGAACATTGGTTTCTACGAGTTCGCCTTCAATAACATCAAATTCCTTATACCAGACATTCTTGCGGTCATACACATTGAAAATTGTTAGACCTAAGGTTGCCTTTGACTCTCCCAGTTTAAAATCATAGATGGCAGATAGGTCTAACCTGTGATAGTCAGGTAACCTGGCTCCATTCTTTTCGCCGACAATGACTCGGCTTATTGTGAATCGTTCTCCAATAGTCTCCTCTTCAATTCCAATGGGCTCTGTATATGGCTTTCCAGTGGCAAAAATCCAGGTTCCAGTAAACGTCCATTTTTTGAATTCGTAAATGTTGACGAGTTTAAATTCGTGTGTTTGGTCGTGCAGAGCCGGGAAGGGATTTTCACTCAGATCAGGGAAATCATGTTCGACATTGCTGAGCGTGTAACTCATCCAACCGGTGAATTTCCCGGATTTTTTTTGAATGAGGAACTCAATTCCTTTTGCGATTCCTGTCCCTTCGTAGAAATACTGATTGTAGTCAATGTCTTCGTCCTCAGAGGCCGGTGTAAAGCGGAGAGCATATTCTGACAGACCGCTGAGATCTTTATAATAAGCTTCGATATCAAAAAAAAAATCTTCGGTTTCATAACTAATACCTGTGATGGTGTGGGTCGCTTCACCAACGGGGATATTTTCCTCATTAGATAAGACCCAAAACTCTCTATTCCCTTGCATAACATCTTCCCTCGTAACTCTATTCACAATTTGATGGTATTTTCCCCAGGCACCCTTGAGTTTTACTCGATTTGTCAGGTTAAAAATGAAGGACAATCTGGGCTCGTAATAATAATCTTCGGTTTGGTCAAAATACGTGGCTCTGATGCCAGGCGTGATGGTCAGTTTGTTAAAAAGTGTCCATTTATCCTGCAGATATGCAGAATACTGAGTCCCTTGATCCTCTCTGTCTAGTATGCCTATTAATCTTCTGGATCCAGGCCCTTGATTCGCGCCACCTTCTTCTCCGGCATCATCGACATCATACGCATATTTTATATCGTTGGATGTGACTTGAAATCCTAATTCCAGTTGATTATTACTGCGAATATTTATGATATTGTCAAGGCGGAAAGTCATATCCTGAAGGTCGTTGTCCTCGACAGAGCCTCTTTCAAAAGACCTTGGTTCAGGAGCATCCTCGGTGGCTTCTAGATCTGTTTTTGTAATGTTGGTTCGGGTAGTCCTGTCTCTCGTATTGAAATAATTTGAATAGGCTATAACGAGTTGACTCGTGAATGATTTATTCCATTGTCTTGACCAATTGGCACTGGATCCTGTGTTACCCCAGTTTGTCACATCAGTAATGTCGCCTTCAAATTCAATCTCGATGCCGCGCTCCGCCAAGCGTTCCAAAAACTGAGTGGGCAATTGCATTTCTCTAGAATTATCTAGATCGTCCTTACCGTTATAGAGGCTCAGCGAGAAATTATCCTTGGATGTTGGATTCAGAGTTGCTTTGGCATTGAGGTCATAAAAATAAGATCTTGGTTGTGTATCAAACATAGCTCCAAACGGACCTCCACCTCCCATGCCTCCTCCTGGCCTGGATCTTGCCATAGGAGTTCCGAGGTTTTCGGTGAACATATCGAGAATATTTTCATAAAGCGGACTTTGAAAGGACCTTCGTCCAGCAATCAAAACAGAGCCTTTTCCAAAAAGAGGGACTTCCATAAGTCCATTAAAACTGAGTAAGCTCACTCCGCCCCCGAGATGAAATTTTTCGTCATCTCCGCCTTTCCCAGTGAGTTCCAGTACACTCGATAACCGGCCTCCGTATTTAGATTCATAGCCTCCTTTGCTCAATTGTGCATATTCCACTGCATCTGGATTAAAGGTGCTAAAATAGCCGAATAGATGATCGACATGATAAATCGTGAAACCGTCATAAGTCACCAAATTTTGGTCGGGTGTTCCTCCTCTTATATATAAGCCGGAGGATGTTTCATTGCTTCCGCTTATTCCAGGCAGGAGTTGAAAAGCACGGAAAATATCTTTCTCTCCAAGACTAGGCAGTATTTCGATTTGCCTCGGAGTGAGAGTGATCATGCTGATTTTATCCGACGCAGTTAGCAGCGGCATTTTAGCTGTTATAGTTGCTTCGTGCGACATCTTGGTCATTTCCATTGTGAAATTGGCAACAATGGTCATCCCAGCCTGAACAACTAGAGTTATCTTTTTCTCTTCAAATCCATCAAGGGATGCGACAACCATTACCAGACCCTGGGTTATCCCTGTTAGGAAATAGGTTCCTTCTTTATCTGTTATCGTGCTGATATTAGTGCCCACGATCGAGACAGCGACGCCAGGAAGTTTTGTTCCGTCAGCGATTTGTACCGTTCCCTTGACACTCCCTGCGTTTGGAGCTTGCGGAAATGCAGCCACAGAAAAAATTAAAACTGTGAAAATTGCCATTAGTTGTTTAATCATTTTTCACTCCTCAAATTTGATAACAAGAATGGATAGAAGAAGGTAATTAATTTGGTTTTTGAATATATTTTCATGCTATCTATGGATCGCTTGATATGCTTTAAATCAGATTTCTATTCGTATCTCAGTGCCTCGATAGGGTCGAGCCTGGATGCTTTTCGAGCGGGATAAAACCCGAAGAATATGCCGACCGAGCCAGAGAAAAGGAAAGCAAGAACAATGGCTCCTGCGGAAACAAGGGTTTGCCACCCGGCAAAGTGAGAGATTAATTTCGAACCGGCCAAGCCGAATCCTATTCCTATCAGTCCTCCAATCACACTTAGGACAATGGCTTCTGACAGGAATTGTTGGAGGATATCCTTTTCCCGTGCTCCCATTGACATCCTGATTCCGATTTCCCGAATACGCTCGGTGACAGAAACCAGCATGATGTTCATGATGCCGATCCCTCCGACAAGAAGGGATACAGAGGCAATTCCTCCAAGAAGAATGGTGAGAATCTTTGTGGATTCTGACGCGCCTTCGGCGATATCAGCCATATTCCTGACATTAAAGTCATCGTCTGCTCCAGGAGCGATCTTGTGCCTAGCTCTGAGCAATCCCTCGATTTGTTTCTGGGCTTCCTCGGTTTTTTCCATGGAAACAGCAGAGACATCTATGGATTGAACGCTGTCTACGATCCCGAGCCATCTTCTTTGAGCGGTAGTAAAGGGAACAAAAATCGCATCATCCTGGCTGAACCATCCACCGGCTTCTCCTTTTGTTTCTAAAACACCGATGACCTTGAATGGGATTTTTTTTATCCTAATGATCTGCCCGATAGGGTTTGCTCCTTCAAGGAGATTTTCATTCACTTCACTTCCCAGGACGCAGACTTTTTGCCCGGATTTCACCATGTATTCATCAAAAAAAGCACCCTCTACAATTTCCCAGTTTTTAATCTGAGGATAATCTGCGCCTACACCTTGTATAGAGGTGTTCCAGTTTTTATTTCCGTAGATTGTCTGAGTGCGCGTGGATACACTGGGAGAGACCGCTCGGACAGCATCACATTGCTCTTCAATAGCCTCTGCATCAGCGGCTGTAAGAGTGTTAGAGGATCCGCTTCCACTCGAAACACCGCGGAAAGACATACTGCCGGGCCGCACAAAGAGCAGGTTGGTTCCCATGGAGTCGAATGTTTTTTCTACTTCCTTCTTAGCGCCCTGTCCAATGCTGACCATCGCTATCACAGCCCCAACACCAATGATTATGCCTAAGGCTGTCAGAAACGAGCGCATTTTATTTTGGCCTAATGCACCTAAAGCCACTCTAATTGTTTTGGATATATTCATTTTTGCCCCCTTCTTCTTTTTCTATTCGTCCATCTCTGAGATAGATCCTTTTGTGGGCAGTCTTTGCGACGTCTGTGTCATGTGTGACCAGTATAATGGTAATGTTTTTTTCTCGGTTCAGTTTTTTAAAAATCTCCATGATATCTTTTCCAGTTTTTGTGTCTAAGTTTCCAGTGGGTTCATCGGCAAGGATCAGGGAAGGATTGTTCACCAGTGCGCGGGCGATTGCGACTCTCTGCATTTCTCCACCTGAGATCTGGTTTGTTTTATGGAGTTCGCGACCCTTAAGGCCAACCAACGAAAGAGACCTCAGAGCGTTTTCTTTGGCTTTGTTACTTGGAAGATCTGAATACAGGAGAGGAAGTAATGTATTATCTAAGGCAGTGGTTCTGGAGAGCAGATTAAAGTTCTGGAATACAAATCCGATCCTTTTATTACGAACTCGCGCAAGTTGATTTTTGTTCAGTGTGGAAACTTCTATGCCATCTAAAAAATATTTTCCTTCTGATGGTTTATCCAAGCAGCCAATGATATTCATGAGCGTGGATTTTCCTGAGCCAGACGGACCCATGATGGCGACAAAATCTCCTTGTTCAATGTCGTAAGATATCCTTCTGAGTGCCTTGACTGGGGACTCGCCCATTTCATAAGTTTTCGTAAGATTTTCCAGATGTATGAGATTGCCATTTATTTCCATTTCTTCCTCCTTCTCCTTGATCTATGTTTCAGAAGCAAGGGGCCTAGCGAATCGCCCTCATCATCCCTCTCATAGAATTATTGCTATTGGAGCCTTCGTTGCTCTCTTTTCCAGAGTCAATTCCAGTAATAACCTGATGACCTTCCGTCAATTTCCCTTCGACAACTTCTGTGTAGCTGTTATCTGTGACTCCGGCTTTTATCATAATTGGTTTGAGCGCTCCGCTTTCATCCAAAATCCAAACTCTAGAGACATCTTGGTTCCTAGCTGTTTCCATTTTTGTATTTCCTTCCTGTCTCCCTTTGGGATTGTTTTCGAATATTCTTTGCGCTACGTCAGGACTGAGTTGGGGCGTAAACCGTAAGGCCGCATTTGGGACCAGAAGGCTATTCTTTGCCTCTCCTATAACGATAGAAACCGTAGCCGTCATTCCTGGCCTTAATTTCATCTCTGGATTTTCTACTTCGACAATGGTTGTGTATGTGACAACATTCTGGACAACTTCCGGGGAATATCTGACCTGGCTTACCGTTCCTGTAAAAGATTCATCAGGAAAAGCATCCACTGTGAACTTTACTCTCTGGCCTTCTTTGACATTTCCTATATCGGCCTCATCCACGCTGCATTCCACTTGCATCTTGCTCATATCATTGGCGATTTGAAAAAGAACCGGCGCCTGGAAACTTGCAGCGACAGTCTGACCGATATTGACTGTTCTGTTGATAACAATACCGTCGATTGGCGATTTAATCACTGTATGGGCAAGATCTACTTTACTAGAGTCAAGTTGAGATTTTGCCTGCTCTAGCTTCGCCTCTGCTGATTGGACATCAGCTATTGCGCTCAAGTACTGGGCTTCCCCACTTTCTTTATCTTCATAGGAGATCAGGTTTTTTTCAAAAAGTTCTAAAGACCTCTCGGTTTTTTTTCTAATATTTTCAAGAGTAATCCTGGCTTTTTCTAGGGAGGCGATGGCGCTTTTATAGTTGGCTTCATTTTGCTGGACCTTGGTTAAAAAAGAGGATTGCTCGATTTTGGCAATAACCTGGCCTTCTTTAACCTCTGTATTGAAATCGACATGAAGCTCTTCAATTATCCCTGAGGCCTGACTTCCAATATCGACAACTGTCACAGGGTTTAAAGAACCTGTTGTCACGACAAGAGCTTCGATATCTCCTTTATCTACTTCTTCAGTTTTGTAGATTACGCCGTTATTTCCGGTAGGTTTGAAAGCAGTAAAGCCTAAAATAACTCCTGCTATGACAATTGATATGAATGAACCGGTAATAATCTTCTTTTTCATTTTTCTTATCCTTTTTTTTCAAATTTTCATCCTTTGATAACGAAGGAATGGTGAGTGGCTGTTTCTGCTTTGGCAAGTACGTTGGAGATGATGTCATATCCTGCCTTTTTTCCGATTTTCATCAGATCAACCGCAGCAGAAGATGTCATAAGGTTGAATCCAATAAAAGTAAGCATCACAGCTATCATGAACACTGTAATTTTCGTTCTGAGTTTCATTTTCTTTTCCTTTCAATCCTCAATGAGGATATTTATGAATTCTGTCCAATCTATCTCTATCAGCCTTTTTTT
>CAZSPM010000023.1:6248-11546 GCA_964608785.1 uncultured Eubacteriales bacterium | reverse complement strand
ATTCTTAAATGCAGACTTTAAGCTCTGAAAACTTATTGTAATCAAGGCAGCAGCCAAACTTCCTAAAAGAGCAAAAACAAACGCCCATAAACTTACTGCATCACGATAAGCAAAATTCCTTAGCCATCTCTCGATAACAAAATAAGCTGCAGGCCACGCCACGGCATTTGCGATTAAAATCAGAAGCACCATATCTTTTATAAACATAGACAAAATATCAGGTACTGTTGCTCCCAGCACCTTGCGGATGCCGATTTCCTTGGACTTCTGCTGTGCAGTGTAAGCTGAAAGGCTGAACAAACCGAGAAGAGCAATACAGATGGCTAGCACAGAGAAATAGAGAAAGATCCTCTGAAATCTCTCCTCAGACTTATAAATCCTGTCAAAAGCATCATCCAGGAAAAAGTATTCAAAAGGAAGAAGGGGCGAAAACTCCTTATAGACTTTTTTAATATTCTTCAGAGTCCCGGGAAGATCCGTAGTATTGAGCTTGGCAGATAGATAGGTGAAGCGGTTGCCCCAGGGATTACTTGTTATAATAAGAGGACCTATATCATGGTGGAGGGTGGAGAACTGAAAATCTTTTACCACTCCGATTACTCTCCAGTCGCCGTGCCGGTTTATGGTCTTTCCCACGGGGTTTTCCCACTCCAGCTGTCTGGCAAGGGTTTCATTTATAAGATAGGCCTCTTTGTCTGTGGAAAATTCTTTATTAAAATTCCTTCCCTTTACAATTTCAATCCCATAAGTATCTAAAAAATGTTCATCGATATCCAACGCATAAAACATAAGTGAGGACTCGTATCCTTCAGGTATATAGCCGTTACTGGTGAATCCCCTGTAAGGCACATCAGATGAAGCACTAACATGGGTTACCCCTGGAATTGATAACAGCCTTTCTCTTACCTCTTGAGTTTTAGTCCTGAGCTCTTCCCCCGGCAGATTTATAACAAGCATATTCTCCTTCTGATAACCAAGCTCTGCTTTTTTTATAAATCCGATTTGATTCTGTATTAAAAACGTACAGATTATCAAAGTAACAGATATTGCAAACTGAAAAACAACCAGTAAATCCCTGAATTTTTTTCTCCCCTGCCCTGTCTCAACCTCTCCTTTTATAGTCTTTACAGGCTGGAATGAAGAGAGATAAAAAGCAGGATAGACTCCTGCAGCAACACCAACTACCATAATAAGTGCGATAAGTCCCAAAAGACTTGAGGGAGTTATCATATTAATAACATTTAAATCCTTATTTAAGAGCTGGCTGTACAAAGGCGTAAGAAGAAAAACAAGAAACACTCCGAGAATAAAAGCCAGAGTGGTTAAGAATACAGATTCTCCAAGAAACTGCCGTATCAAGTTGCCTCTATTGGCACCTACGACTTTCCTTAAACCAACCTCACGTGCTCTTCGGGCTGCCCGCGCTGTGGTAAGATTAACAAAATTAATACAGGCAATAAGCAGGATAAAAACTGCAACAGCAGTGAAAGTGTAGAAATTGATCGATGCAATCTTGGAGTCTGGATCATAATGAAAATGAATTTTCTTTAAGGGCTGAAAATAGGCCTCGATTTTCCAACCGTAAGAAGCAATTCTTTCATTAATATTACGCCACATGAATTCCGGCAGTTTCCTCTCTAGCTGTTCATAAGAAGTACCCTCCCGGAGCCTTACATAAGTTATATACTGGTTTCCCCCGTTCCAGTCCATATGCATATTGGGTAATTTATAAAGAGTAGAAAATGATATTAAAGTGGTAAACTGAATACTGGAGTTTTCAGGAGGATTTTCTGCAATTCCTGTGACTTTATAAAGATTTTTAGGACCTATTTTAATAGTCTCTCCCATAGGGTTTTTTGAACCAAAAATCCTCTCCGCTGTTTTCTGAGAGAGCACGATTGAAAAAGGAGCAGCAAGCGCAGTTTTGGGCTCCCCTGATATGAGGTTAAAGGAAAACATATCAAACATGCTGTCAGAAGCATACCGCATACCGGTTTCTTTATAAGCCTCTTTATTTACATTTAAATATGCGGGTCTCTGCGTTGACATCCGGACAAAATCTTCCACTTCAGGAAAGTCTTTTTTCATATCCTCTCCTATAGGAGGGGTGAACACATAAGTATCCCTTGCATATTTACCTTCCTGATAACTTTTAACAGCAACTCTGTATATGCGGTCAGCATTTTGGTGGAACCTGTCGTAGCCGAGTTCAAACTGCAGATATAGAAGGATTAAAACTGCAGCACTCAATCCAACGGCAAGACCCAGTATATTTATCAGAGAATATGCCTTATGCTTTTTAAGATTCCGGAATGCCATAAGCAGATAGCTTTTTATCATGACTGTAAACTCCTACATTCTATTCCCTGCTCCTTCCTCATCTATATATATTAAATATTCCCCATATCAACTTTGTGACAGAGAACAGCCAAGATTCCGTTGCTTTATTTTTCTGTCAAAACGAATATTTAATCTTTCACCCTTTGCATGCTTCATTTTTGGTGCCATTATCATCCTCTATCTTGTTATATGATAACAACTTTAGGCGACATCGTTAAGTGATTTTTGTGTTTAATATGGAGAATATGGGTTAATTGGTTTAAGCCTTCATTCTTCCCGCAATATGTCAACCGGGTTTGAAACTGCCACTTTGTAGACCAGTGAGGATATTGTTATAAGTGATGTTACGGCAATCAACGCAAATGTAAATACAAAAGGCGGTAGAGCGATCGGTATGTGGTATTCATAATAGGAATCAAACAGGGATTTTAACAACAAGTAACCAATCGGCGTTGCAACAACTGTTGAGATCAGCAATACAGTCACAAATTCTTTATTAACAATTCTTACCACATTAGTAATCGTCGCTCCCAATACCTTGCGGATGCTGATCTCTCTCATCCTCTTGTCAATGCTTATGGAAATCAGACCGAATAATCCCATACTGGCGATAATCAATGTGATTCCCGCGGTGAACGAAAAAAGTTTTATTATATTATTTTGTACTTTGAAGTATGATTCGAATACTTCGTCCTGAAAAAAACTTCTGTAGGGAGTATCCGGTATCAATCTTTCCCATGTTTTTTTGAGATATTCTGCTGTTTGTGACATGGCATCTGCCTTCACCCTTGTGGAGAGATAGTTAAATCTGTCTTCAGTAGCCAGACGAAAAAAGGCTGGCTCTATTTTTGTGCGGAAAGAAGCGTAATGAAAATCATCAACAACTCCTATTATAAAAAACGTCTTTTTATCAATAACGATTTTCTTTTCGAGAGGATTTTTCCAATTCATACTCTCTACAAATTTATTATTAATGACAATTGATTGATCTAAATCCGTGCTGAATTTCCTGTCAAAGAAACGGCCTTCCTTTAATCTGACTCCCATAGTCTCCAAATAATCGTGTCCCACATATAAACATTTGAGCTCGTATTTCGTCCCGGCGATCTCTCCAGCCGCACCGCTGTAGGATCTGCCGATATGGTTTATCGATCCTGCTGCTCGAAGTATATCGGGATTTTTCTCGATCTCATTCCGGTATTTTGTGTAATGCTTTTTACCATCAAGACGCACGGCAATGACTTGATTCTGATTATATCCCCAGTCTCTATTCTTCTGGTATTTGGCATTTTGGACGAGAACAATAGCAGTCGTTAAGGTTATGAATGTCAATACAAATTGAAATGTCAACAGGATGCGGGTAAAAAAGGACTTACCTTTTGGCTTCTGTTTTCCTTTAAGTATATTTGCTGGTTGGAAGCCAGACACATAAAACGCTGGATAAGCGCTCCCTCCCAGAGAGGTTAGTATGAGCATCGACACTAGAAATGCTGAAAGGCGCATGTTTCCCAAGAGATCTAATTTTAACGGGAGGTCAAAAAGGCTGCTGAACGAAGGAATGAAGAACAGCTTGGCCAGCACTGCTCCCAGAATCAGGGCAAGCAGGCATAGCAGCGTGTTTTCCCCTATATATTGAACTATCAGATGAACCCTGCTGCTGCCGAGAACTTTACGAATGCCAATCTCTCTCAGCCTTCTTGTTCCTGAGACAATCGCAATATTCATATAATTAAAGCACGCCAGCAAGAGAAGGAATATCCCAAAGATAGAAAGGGCAATTAATTCGGTGGGATGAGGTCCCCAGGAAATCCCTCCTTTTATTTTATGCGAATTTAATGAGAGATCAGTCAAAGGTTCAAATATATAATCTTCCACAGACCAGTCATCATTGACTTCATTTTGTAATTGGATATAAGGATGCATTTGTTCTTTTATGGTGTTGACATCGTTGGGATTTCTAACCTGGACAAAAGTCGCCCACGTCCACCGTTTCCAATCGTTGAAATCTTTTAAACCCAGGTCTGATTGTTTATTGTAGGGGATAAGAAACTCAAATCGAATACTCGAATTTTCCGGGTATTTTTTGGTAACTCCGCCCACAAAAAATTCTTCAACGTATTTATCTCCAAACTTGATTGTCAATTGTTTTCCTACAGGATTTTCATCTCCAAAATATTTCAATGCCATCTCTTCATCCATAAATAGAGTATTATGATTTAATAAGGCATCCCTGCTTCCAGCTATTAAAGGGAAGGTAAACATGTCGAAAAAGTCTTCATCTACGAACATAAAACGTTCATTGAAGACCTTGTCTTCATATCGAACAACACCTCCTCTTGTCTGAATTCGAACTGTACGGATAATCTGTGGAAAATCATTCTTGACCGCAGGCCCTAAAGGAAGAGGCGAATCACCCCAGATGCTGATCCTTCCATCTCTGTTGATGACATTTTCAACCAAAAATATTTGGTCTGCATTTTTATGAAAAGAATCCATGCTTGCCCAAAAATCAACGAACAAAAAAACAACTACGCTGCATCCGACAGCCATGGATAAACCAAAGATATCAATAATTGAGAACAATTTATTCTTTAATATGTTGCGGTAGGCGATCTTAAAATAGTTTTTAAGCATGACTCCTTAATCCCATATATTTATTATAGAGAATATTTGAAGCTTATTGAATAGAAATTCCCTGAAAAAGAGTGGAATGCAATTTATCTAAATTTAATTTGAAAAAGATGGAAATTGAGACAGCGTGTTGAGTCCAGGCGTCATATAGAATGAACTAACATTTCATCCAATTCTCAATAAAAAGAGAAAAAGTTGGCTTTTGGTTTGCTACTAATATTTAGTTGCATATTACATCAAAAAATGGTATCTTAGTCATGACTCAACAAGAAAAATTGCTCAATAGATTCTTGTCCAAGCCGCGAGATTTCTCGTTAGATGAGATGA
>CAZSPM010000023.1:0-6148 GCA_964608785.1 uncultured Eubacteriales bacterium | reverse complement strand
ATCATCCGCTTGCATAAGCCTCATCCGAAGAACATTCTGAAAAGATATCAACTCGATTTTAGAGAAGAGGAATTGAAAAACCGGAGGATCCTGAAATGAAGGATATTCTTCAATTTAAAGACTTCATAGGTTCTGTTCACTTCAGTACAGAGGATGAATGTTTTTTTGGGAAGATCGAAGGAATTGATGACCTTGTGACCTTCGAGGGCCAAAGTGTTAGAGAGCTGAAGAAGGCTTTCCAGGAGGCTGTGGAGGATTATACAGAGCTCTGCAAATTAACGGGAAAGCCTATGCATAAATCTTATAAGGGAAGTTTTAATGTCCGGATAACTCCTGAATTACATAAGAAGGCAGTCCAGAAATCATTAAAGTTAGGTATATCGTTGAACCAGCTCGTTCGAAGAGCAATCGAAAAAGAAGTCAAAAGGCTGAGCCGCTTTACCCGATGACCTCTTTGTAGAGTCTGTAGAAATTCTGTCCCATGATTTTCTCGACTTCCCGGGACTTGTATCCTTGTTTTACGAGCCCATCCCGTATCACTTCCATTCTCCTTGGGGTGTTGAACTCTTTTATGAAAAAGGGCCAGTTGATCTTCCGGCTCTTGTCAGGATGAAGGGCAGCCATCTCCAGCTCCAGCTTGCGCTTCTCCTCCGCTGTATCGGGAATAATTCTGTGCTCCCGGTCGCTTCCGATGCCGACATGGTCGATTCCAGCTTTTTCAACCGCATGATCGATATGTCTGAGATAGTCCTCGAGTGATGTGGAGTAGCCTTTAGGGCTGATATAGGGATTTATCTGGTATATGCCGATGAGACCGCCATTTTTTCCGAGGGCTTTGAGGTATCCATCGGAGATATTCCTTTTGTGCTTGTGAACAGCCAGGCAGGCTGAGTGGGAAATCACCACGGGTTTTTTGGAATGGTTCAGGGCATCGGCCATGGTCGCCGGGCAGGCATGGGAGAGGTCGACAAGCATTCCCATGGAATTCATCTTCTCTATCACTTTGTATCCAAACAGGGAGAGGCCGGCATTCGTCGGCTCCATACAACCTTCGCCAACCAGGTTTCTGGTGTTGTAGGTGAGCTGAAAACAGCGGACACCGAGTCTGTAAAAAAAGTCCAGCCTATCTAGATTATCCCCGATAGGAGTTGTGTTCTGAAACATGTAAAGAAGTGCGAGGCGCCGCTCCTTTCTCGCTCTATCAATATCTGAAACACGGGTGGCTTTCAGGAAATAGTCCCGGTGAGAATCAATATGATGTTCGAACACAGATAGCGATTCTAAGGCATCTTCGTAGGCCTCAGGGCCATGAAGGGCTGGATTCCCGAGTGTGACCATCACGGCGTTTGTTCCGCTGTCCAGGATCTCTGCGATGAGTTCCATAGGATAGTGCGGATGAATCTCTCCCATGCCGTCGATGATGAGGGGCCTTTCAGAGCCTTGTCGGGTTTTTCCGGTCAAATGCTTGGCTCCCATGGCTATCCCGGGAATAGCCAGGGACGCGCTCTTTATGAAATTGCGTCTGTCCATGGTACCTCCTTTTCTATGTCCCCACGTCCTCTATTTTAGGCTCTTCTCCCATTTAGTTGATGAAAAGTCTTTCATATCCTTTTGTCATTCCGGGCTTGCCTGTCCTCACGAAAGTGGGGAAATCCGGAATCCAGTCTTTTTTCTCTGGATTCCCGCTTTCGCGGGAATGACGAAACAGCGGACATTTATTATGCAGCACTCAATAATTGGGAGATAAGCCCTCTTTTATTTAAAAATCTGGGTATATACCCAGTAAAGAAAAACTACGGTGTAGGCAGCGAGCAGAGTCCAGACGAGAAGCGTCAATGTCTCATCAAGGCGTTTGAAGAACGAGGAGCGGTCTTTCTTTCTCCGGTTTATCTGGGAAAGGAAATAGACTATTGCCAAAATCCCCAGTAAAAACAGCCATTTGCGCATCAGGAGTAAGATTCCTCTCAAGTACCGCACTAGGGCGGTCAAAGGCATTATTGGAGAATGAACGATATTAGTCAAGGATTCTTCTACAGACTATTCTCTCTCATTAAGTGAATATGGGGAATATTTATTTCTGTTCAAATACGAACATTAGGTGTTAAATAATGATACACATTGTTTGAGATACGTTTGAATATCCCTGGGAATAATTTTGGCATGTTTAATGCAATTATAAACGATTGAATGTGACATTTATTGGAGTGGAGTGATGATCAAAAGTTATTTAAAAACAGCGATTAGACATTTTTCTCGTCAGAAGGGCTATACATTTATCAATATGTTTGGCCTCACAGTGGGTTTGGCTTGCTGCATAGTGATCTTTCTCTATGTAAGCGATGAAATGAGTTATGATAAGTATCATACCGATCTTGACCACATCTACAGGGTCGCGTCGCATGTGGAATCTCCTACCTATAATGCTGCTTCGGCCCAAACCTGCGCGCCAGTAGCACAGGTTCTGAGAGACAATTTCCCTCAGGTAGAAAAAGTGGCACAGGTATTCCGAGTTAACGCCGGTTTGATGGAAAAGGGAGATAAAAAATATTATGAGGATACTAGGATCTTTTGTGACCCTGAGTTGTTTCAAATCTTGACCATTCCTTTTCTCCAGGGAGATCCCCAGACTGCATTTGAGCGTCCCTATACCATGGTGCTGAGTGATCGTATGGCAAAAAAATATTTTGGCCAACGAGAGCCTTTAGGACAAACCATCACCCTCAACACTCGCGACTATGAAGTGACAGGAGTTGTCGCTGATGCTCCTCACAACACCCATTTTAAATATGACTGTTTTGTCTCCATGAAAACGCTTGAGGGCCGGTATCCATTTGACCGGTGGTTTTTATCAAATTTCTATATATACGTTAAGCTCAATCCTTCAGTGGATAAGTCAGAATTTGCAGACCTGATGGGACCTATCGCGCATACCTATGCTCCGAAAGAATTGATTGAAGCGGATGAAAAAATCAACTATTTTTTGCAACCTGTCGGAGATATCCATCTATTTTCCCATTTGCGCAACGAAGCTGAACCGAGTATGAATCCGCTTTATCTCTATATCCTTTCTGCCATAGGACTTTTTGTGCTATTGATCGCCTGCATGAATTTTATCAACCTGAGTACAGCACGCTCGACTCAGCGGGCCAGAGAGGTGGGAGTGCGCAAAGTGATTGGAGCAGTGCGTGGTCAGCTGGTTTGGCAGTTTTTTGGTGAATCTTTGGTGATCATCATTTTGGCACTTGTATGTGCATTGTGTTTGGTTTATGAGATTTTGCCGCTTGTGAATACTATTGCCGGCAAAGCTTTTACAATCTCAGCTTTGCTGCAGCCCCCCATCTTAATATTCATGGTCGGCCTGGTTGTATTTGTCGGCTTGGCTGCAAGCGCCTATCCGTCCTTGTTTCTGTCCACATTTCAGGCTGTCAAAGTGTTAAAAATTAATTTCCTGACTACTTCAAAAGGCTCTAGCCTGCGGAAAGTTTTGGTGGTCAGCCAGTTTGCCATATCGATTGCACTGATTGCAGGAACTCTGGTGGTTTATAAGCAGATCAATTTTATGAAGAATCAATATCTTGGATTTGATAAGGAGCAAAAGTTGATTATCCCAGTGAGGGGCATGATCTCCATTGAGGAGAATTACGAGACTGTAAAAGCTGCGTTTTTAGAGCATTCATCCATCACCGGGGCCGCTGTTTCTTCAAAAGTGATCGGCCAGAGGCTGGATCGATGGGACACCGAACTGGTAGGTGAAGGAGAAGATGAGAGTCGGGTTTTAAATCATTTGTATACTGGACCGGATTTTCTAAATGTATACAAGATCGATTTAATAGCAGGGAGGCATTTTAGTCCAGAGCAAAGCACTGATGCAAAGGGAACCTTTATACTTAACCGGACTGGGGCGGCAGAATATGGCTGGGCGCCTGAGGGTGGTTTGGGGAAGAGGCTGGGACAGGGTGTCGCTGGGGGGGTGATCGGAGTGGTGGAAGATTTCCACTACATGGGGCTCCAGGCGTCTATCGAACCTCTGGCTATATTCTGGGGGCCTGACTATTTCGGCACCATAACCCTCAATGTATCCACTGAGAATTTAACGGAGGCCCTTGCTTTTGCTGAAAACAAATGGGAGGAGCTTTTTCCTGGGAATCCTTTTGATTATTTTTTTCTGGACACCTATTTTAACCGGCATTATCAGGCAGAGGAAAGGATAGGGAAGATGTTCACCGTTTTTACGATTCTGGGCGTCATCATTGCCTGCCTGGGGCTTTTCGGGTTGGCATCTTTTACCGCAGAACGAAAGAGCAAGGAAATTGGCATCCGCAAGGTTTTGGGCGCCTCGGTGTCAGAGATTGTCCTGTTGCTTTCCAAAGAGATTGTCAAATGGGTTATAATCGCCAATCTCATCGCCTGGCCTCTGGTCTATGTGGTCATGAATCTGTGGCTGTCAAACTTTGCATACCGCATCAATGTGAACGCAGGAATCCTGGTTGGTTCCGCATTTTTGGCTTTGGCCATTGCTCTGATAACCGTCAGCTACCAGTCCATAAAAGCAGCCTGCGCTAATCCCGTAGATGCTTTGAAGCATGAATAGGATGGCTATTCGTAAGCTAATTTGACTATACATCTTCTGACTCGCCCTGTAGGTCATCCTTTTTTATAGCAACTTTCCATTAATATCGCTAATGTAGCAGGCTATAGGGTTGAAATTGAGTTTTAGTCTCTATATATCCAATCGATTCTAAGAACTTATCCATCTTTTGCAGCACGTCTTTGGCATTGTCTCCCCAATTCAAGTGAGTCTGACCTTCGTAGATATGGAGGGCACAGCGGTTTCCTGCGGCAGTCATCTTTTTAGCAAATGCCTTCACGCTCCATAGAGGAATAAGGTTGTCTGCGGTTCCCTGGAAAATTATGGAAGGGGGCAACTCTGGTCGGATGTGTGCGTCCGGGTCACATTCCCTGACCTCAGCTCTATTCCTTAGTATCTGTCTGAACCAGCCGTCTTCAAAAACCTTAACCGGTGTCACCCAGAGCATCAAGGCATTGGCTGCTGAGCTGACCGAATGATTCTCATAGGGTTCACCAAATTTATCGATCATTGCAGTGCACATAGCCAGGTGACCTCCTGCCGAGTATCCGGAAGCGACGATCTGGTCCGGGTCAATTCCCAACTCTTCGGCATTTTCCCGCATCCACCTGATGGCGGATTTCGCATCCGCTATGCTTTCCAAAGGTGTGACATCATGCTGTGTCGTCAAGCGATATTCAAATGAAAGGGCAACCATACCTAATGAAGAAAAATGCTCACACTGCATATCGCCCCATTCCGGTTTGCCGCACTCCCAGCCTCCTCCATGGAAAAATGCTACGGCTGGTCTCCTTTCCCCTTCTTTTAGATCAGGCGGCTGATATATAAGCACATCCAACGTCACATCACCGATTGTTTTATAGATATCTGTGCGGCATTTATCTCGCACCGATTTATCGTCATTGTATAGAGTGTCGATTTCATCGATATAATCCTTGTTCGTGCAATTCTGCTTAAAGGCACTGATAAGATCATCTATGCCTTTATGATAATAGTCGCTTATGAACGGTTTCATAAAAGAAAAGAGCATCTCGCTTCGGATTGACGGATCAGTAAATGTTTTTAAAGCGACCTTCATTTTGGCTCGGAAAGGCTTGTAGTTTTGATTCTCAAATTCAGATGTTCGCGAAAGTTCGTCTTCCGACTTTATCGCAAGGTATCTTTCCAGGACGGATTTATACTCCTCAATATCTATAAGCTCCGGATCGTTCAGGTCTAACTCATTTATGAAATCATAGTAATTCTCAGAAGGAGAATAAGAAGGATCGCCTGAGAATTGACGTTTCCAATTCGGATATTTCAATAAAATATCCGCCCAAGAATAGAGCAAAATGGCCCGATGTGTTTTTAGGAAATAGTCATCAGAGATTTTGTGTTCGCGTATGAAATTCTCAAACATCTCGTGGAAAGGCTGCCATATTTCATTCATTTTGTTGGCGTATTCTTTCTCATCTAAACTGACGATATCTCTAAAATTCTTATTGAAATAAGCACTCACTTTCTCAGACTCAATAGCTCCCTGAAGCAAAAATTGATTGAACTCAAGCTGGTCACCGCTCA
>CAZSPM010000022.1:0-11560 GCA_964608785.1 uncultured Eubacteriales bacterium | reverse complement strand
GATCTCCATCCCCTATCACTCTGCGAATATTCTCGTCAGCATCATCTTCTTTATCTTAAAAAACAGTATTCTGGGTTTTAAAAATTTAAGGTTCATCTTCTCTCCTGATATTGTAGAAAATATCAAAGTGGCCATCGGCTCCTTGGGCTACTATTTTAGGTCCATAGTTTTCCCAATCAAATATGATATGTTTCTGCCTCTTCAAGAGGTGACGAACTTATTTTATTTTGTGTTCGGCATTCTCGTTATCCTGTTATGCATTTTTCTGTTATACCTATCCAAAAAGGATATCGAAATCATTATCCCCCTGTCATTTATTGCCGTATTCATAGGAGGGCATCTTTTATTGTCATTCACAAATCTTTATCCGTTTAAAATATATTCCCGGTACATGATGATTCCTGGATTGGGCTTTATATGGATTTTCATGAAATATATAAGTCGGTTAAACTGGAAAGTCGGAAACTCTTTATCTTTCCTTGTTCTTTTCCTATTTATACCTTCGGTAATAATAAACTCTTTATCTTACAGGAACGAGCTGCACTTTTTCCGAAAAGCCAGGAGTTCATCTCCTGAAAACAGCTACGTCCATTTTCAAATAGCCAAAGCTCATCTTGAGAAGAATGACTATTTGGCAGCAGAACTATCTTTACACGAAGCTCTCAGCTACAGGCCAGAAAAAGAAACGGAGATGCTAGTAAGTTTGCTTAATGCAGATATTGAGCTCAGACGTGCAGATTATCAAAAAGTGTTTAGGTGGCTTGAGAATATAGAAAGATTTGCAAGCTCTCCCGATGTGGAGCTCGCTCCGCTTATGAAATCCCAAATCAATCATAAAAAGGCACTTGTCTATATTGCCTTGGGAGAAACAGAATATGCAGAGAAATTATTAAAAGAAAACATTGAAAGATACCCCAATCAAAAAGAAGCTTATGATGTTCTCTACGGGATGTACATCGGCTATAACCTATGGGAGAAAGCAGAAGCCCTTGAAAAAACTATGAAAGAAAGATTCCCTTCCGCTACTATTAATACGGTCCGGCTGATGAATGAATTCGACTCTCTATCCACAGAAGAAATAATAGGCTTTGCCATTCGTCAGAGAAACTTCCCAAAAGCTATAAGCATAATTAAAACTCTTTCTCCCTTGGGCATTGATCACAAAATTCTTCTGTTAAAGCTCTATTATGGTGCGGGAAGGGAAGAAGAAGCAAAAAAAACAACAAATGAAATCCTTTCTGAATATCCGGATGACTTTAAAGTTTTAAATACTGTAGGGAACACTTATTTAAAAGACCTTTTACGAGTGAATGAAGCTTTGATCTATTTCAATAAATCTCTGGAATTGAATAATGACCAACCTGAAGTTTTTTACTTGGTCCATCAACTGACGAATATGTATCAAAATAAACTGAAGAATGTGAGATCGAATGAACCTAAGAAAAAGTGAAAATCAGTGGCGGCGGACAATTTCTTTAACCCGCATAAGCTGCACCTGATAGGAACGTTCCATTTCCTCAAGGCGACTGGAAATATATCTGATGGTTTCTGTGATGCTTGGAATAAGGACATGCTCTAAAGCATTAACCCTTCGGCGCGTCACATCAATCTCTCGAGAAAGAAGCTCCACTGCTTTCCACAGCCGTGCCATCTCGAGTAAATCCTCAAGCAGCTCCTGCGCCTTTTTAATTCCGATATCAAGCTCGCTCTCAGTGTTGAGAAGATCATAATCAGAGATTTCACTCTCCTCGATTTCAAATCGAGGAATAGAAAGATTGAGGATCCTTTCTTTCTCTGTTGCTAAACGCAGCTTTCCTTCTGGAATGAGCTCCTCCAGTTCTTTTTTAGAGCTTTGTGCTCGGACAAGAACAAAGGAAAAGAGAACCTTATCGAATTTTGAGTTTACCTTTTCCTGAAGATCATAAAGCCGGCGCATGAGCTCCAGGAAACGGCGCATTATCTCCTCAAGCTTATCCTTGAGAAGCTTGTGGCCTCTCTCTGCTAAGACCAGACGCCTGCGGAGCCTTAAGAGCTCCATCCTGTTTGGGTTAACAGAAAGCCTCATTTTTTTTCTTTATAATATTCCTCTAGATATTCGGGTCGAACTCTCTTGAGTTCGGTTCTTGGAATCGTATGAAGAAGCTTCCATCCCAGATCCAATGTCTCGATAATAGAGCGAGATTCAAATTCCCCCTGCCTTACAAACTCATCTTCGAAAAGACCAGCAAAATGGAGATAGAGCTTATCCATGTCAGTCAGCGCTGCTTCACCCAGGATTAGAGCCAGTTCTCTGGCTTCCTTTCCTCGAGCATAGCAGGCAAAAAGCTGGTTGAGGACATCGGCATGGTCTTTCCTTGTTTTGCCCTCGCCAATCCCTTTATCTTTAAGACGGGAAAGACTGGGAAGCACATCGATCGGAGGATAGATTCCCTTCCGATGAATCTCTCGGCTGAGCATGATCTGCCCTTCTGTAATGTAGCCTGTTAAATCGGCAATGGGATGGGTTTTGTCATCTTCAGGCATGGTGAGAATAGGAATTGAAGTAATCGATCCTTTCTGATTCTTGATCCTGCCGGCTCGTTCATACATGCTTGCGAGATCGGTGTACAGATAGCCTGGATATCCTCTTCGACCAGGGATTTCTTTCCTTGCAGCGGAAATCTCTCGAAGAGCCTCCGCATAAAAAGTCATATCCACCAGGATAACCAATACATGCATATCCAGGTCAAATGCCAGATATTCGGCACAAGTTAGAGCCAGTCGGGGCGTGGCGATGCGCTCGATAGGAGGCTCATTCGCCAAGTTGAGAAAAAGAACCGCTCTCTCTAATGCTCCTGTATTGCGGAAATCCTCTATGAAGAAGTTCGCCTCTTCGAAGGTTATGCCCATGGCTCCAAAAACAACAGCGAATTTCTCCTTTTTTCCCAGTACAGCGGCCTGCCGTGCAATCTGGGCGGCAATCCGAGCATGAGGCAGTCCGCTTCCAGAGAATAGAGGAAGCTTCTGGCCTCTGACAAGAGGATTCATACCATCGATAGAAGATATTCCCGTCTGTATAAATTCAGAGGGGTAGTCCCGGGCATCGGGATTGATGGGATTTCCGTTGATATCAAGCATCTTCCTGGCAATTATTTGAGGACCCTGATCTTTTGGTCTTCCCGAGCCGTCAAAGATCCGGCCGACAATCTCCTCTGAAACACCCAGTTCTTGGGATCGACCCAGGAATCTTACTCGCGATTTATCGACATCGAGACCTATGGTCCCTTCGAAGACTTGAACGATTGCTCTCTCAGTTGATACATCAAGTACAGTGCCGCGGCGCAAAATTCCCCCTGATGTCTCAATCTCTACCAGCTCTGCGTATTTGACATCCCTTATTTTTTCAACGATAACCAAAGGACCCACAATATTGGAGACGGTCAAATACTCTTTATACATTTTGCCCTCTCATTCCATGCTTTTTAATAAACTCTTGAATGCATTATCGACTTCGATATAAGACTCAAGAATTCCCGCGTCTTCTTCAGGAAGGAATTTCATCTTGGATATATTCTCTCTAACTCCCAGGGCTAGTATTTCATCTAGATCCCTTTCCTCATCGAGCGCATTCGCCCCAAGGTGGTGGAAATGCAAAATTGTCCGGAGCATCAAATACTGTTTCCTCAATGAGGTGTATGTATCCTGTGGATGAAAAGCATTCTGATGGAGAAAATCTTCTCTAATGGAACGCGCAGATTCGAGCACAAGTCTTTCTTTGGGAGATAGGGATTCCACACCAACAAGGCGAGCAATCTCCTGAAGTTCTGCTTCTTCTTCAAGAAGCTGCATGGCTTCCTGCCTGAGATCGGTAAAATCTTCAGCCACTTGGCTGTTCATATAATTCTTGATGTTTTCAATATACAAAGAATAGCTCCAAAGCCAGTTAATGGCGGGGAAGTGCCGCATGTTGGCCAACCTGTCATCCAGAGCCCAAAAAACCTTGACCACTTTGAGTGTCGCTTGCACTACTGGATCTGATAAATCTCCACCCGGCGGAGAAACAGCACCCATAACTGTCAAGGCTCCCGGGCGTCTATCCGAGCCCAAGCAAACCACTTTCCCGGCACGTTCGTAGAATTCAGCAATGCGGCTCGCCAAATAAGCAGGATATCCCTCCTCTCCGGGCATCTCTTCCATGCGTCCTGAAATTTCCCTCAAGGCTTCTGCCCAGCGGCTTGAGGAGTCAGCCATGAGGGCCACAGAATATCCCATATCCCGAAAATACTCAGCAATTGTCATGCCCGTATAGACCGATGCTTCTCGGGCCGCAACAGGCATGTTAGATGTATTGGCTATGATGACAGTTCGTTCCATAAGAGGACGGCCAGTATGTGGGTCCTCCAGCTCCGGGAAGCTGAGGAGAAGGTCAGCCGTTTCATTCCCCCTTTCTCCGCAGGCCACAAAGACAATGATCTGCGCATCCGACCATTTGGCCAACTGATGCTGAACGACGGTTTTTCCGCTGCCAAACGGACCAGGCACACAGCCCGTTCCACCTTTTGCCAGAGGAAAAAGGGTATCCAGGACTCTCTGTCCAGTAGAGAGAGGCTCATCGGGCATGAGACGCTCATGCACTTCCCTGTTTTTACGGATCGACCATGTCTGGAGCATCTTTACTTCTTTCACTTCCTTTCCGGCCTGTATTTGAGTAACAGGCTCCTCCACCGTGAATTTTCCTTTTTTAATTTCCAAGACCTTTCCCGCTGCCCCTGGAGGCACCATGATTTTATGTCTTATAAGAGGTGTTTCCTGTACTTCCCCAAGAAAATCTCCTTCTGCTACCTTCTGTCCTTTATCAACAAGAGGAATAAATCCCCATCTCTTCTTCCGATCGAGTGAAGGTAATTCTATCCCTCGTGTAACAAAATCTCCTTCTTCACCTCTTATTATATCCAAAGGCCTCTGGATTCCATCATAGATAGAGCTGATCAGCCCTGGCCCCAATTCAACGCTGAGCGGCCCCCCGGTTAAAAACACAGGCTCCTCTGGGCCGATGCCTGTTGTATCCTCGTATACCTGGATAAAGGCCAGGTCTTCTCTAAGTTCTATGATCTCACCTATGAGTCCGAGCTCTCCGATCTTGACCATGTCGTACATCTTGGCACCAATACAGCCAGAGGCAACCACCAAAGGGCCTGCGACACGAATGATTTTACCTTGTTTCATCTTTTCCCCTCTTTTTTACCAAAGAGTCTGAACCTGTGGCCTTAATAGCCATATCTCTCATCATTTCCCCTATGTGATCTCGAACCTCACTGTAATCGGAAAATCCAACCACCACGGGACAAAATTTCTCTTTTAAATCCTCGATTTCTTCTGCCAAAGATTCAAAGAGGCTCTCGTGCAAAAAACAGAGAGCGAAATTTTCCTCCTCTAAGATCCTCATAATTTCTTGGGTCTCCTCTATATTCTCAGGAGAAAACACTTTAACTCCTAGGGCCCTGAAAGCAAAAACGAGATCTGATGCACCGACAACTGTTACTTTATCAAACATAAGTTTCACTGATTCTCTCTTTTAAGAGTTCCGGAGGAATATGGTTGAGTTTCCCCACTCCAAGAAGCCTTAGCATTTTTAACTCTTTTCTCTTGGCCAGGCCGTAAGCAAACACAGGCTCGGGTCCAAATACAATATACTTCGCTTTTCGCAAATACTTCATTAAAAAATCCTCGATTCCACGCTCAAGCTCCACAAATGTCTCTCTCTCTTCGAGAACATCTATCGCTCTGTTCCATAATTCTTGATAAGGAGTCGCTTGAAGCTTTTCTCCGACCCCGCCATAGGAAAGATCAAAATTCTGAAGGAGAATTTTCTCATCCAGAAAACCTTCTTTCAAAATCATGCTCTCAAATTTCTCTCTGGAAAAGCCTGAATATTTTATGCGGCAGAAAATCTTCAAGTTGCTCAGATCAATCCAGTGGCGGAGATAACCTTTTATGAAATCATAATCCATTCCCTCGGCTACGGACATCGCTTTCTGAGGGCTGCTCTCCTCACGATATATGTCAAAGACATCACTTTCAAGGAGGATTTTATCCATCAAACGGTGAAGCGCCTCTTCCTCCTTCTCCAGGAATTCATCCAGCTCATCTGACCCCTTGAGCTCGACCATCTCATCTAGGAAATCTCCTGCATCGAATATAACTTTTAAAGCCGAGGAAAAATCATGCTCCTCTGAAGCCTCGCTAAAAACTGCCCTCTCCACTAATTTCTTCTCTAAAACACGTATTCTGCCAACCGCATACGCATAATCGAGCCTGGAAGGTTTTTTCATATCTTCAAAGCCTCGATGATTTCATTTTCCAGTTTCAAACGAAGCTCATCCTTCAATCTTTCCTCATCATAAGGCTCTTCTTTTTCTCCATCCTTCAAGATGACTTTCCTCTTAAGTCCCTCTTTTCCCAAGTCTCCTTTTTGGAAAGCTTTCTCTAAGACTTCGTGAATGAGCTCTTTCTTGCGCGAGAGGATACTGATTCTTCTCTCTAAACGGGCTTGAGTGATGAGGCGGCTCGCTTCAAGTTGCCCCTTTCTCTCTTCTTCTTTGATTAATGCCTCTGCTAAATTCACAGCTTCCTCGTGAGCCTTTTCTTTTATCTCATCGGCTTTTATTTCGCTTTCATGAAGGATCTTATCTGCCTCAGACTGGGCATCATCGATAATTTTCTTCAGGATTTTCTCAATACTCATTTCTCTCTCGAAAACTCTAGAACTGAATTCCATTGAGAAGGAGGATTGTAATGAGCAATCCCAGGACCGCATATGTTTCCACCAGAGCAGCCATGATAACGGGTTTCATGAGATCTTTGGGCTGCTTGGCAACCATATAGACACCCGAAGCACAAACCTTCCCCTGATGGATTCCTGAAACCAACCCTGCAAATGCCACCGGGGCACATGCAATGAGAATCTGCCAGCCTTGGTAAAGCGATGGAGAGGCCAACGCTCCACCTACTAGGCCCAATTTCAGAATGACTAAAAAAGCGCTAAGGAATCCGTAAATGCCCTGAGTGCCTGGAAGGGCCACGAGCAGGAGAAGACTCCCGAACTTTTCTGGATCCTCGCTCATGACTCCACTGGAGGCCTGTCCTGCAAGGCCGACTCCTATCGCTGAGCCAATCCCTCCGAGCACTACGGCAAGAGCTCCTCCGAAAACAGCTAAAGTGAATCCTAACGCCATTTCTTCCACCTCCTTACGTTCATGGTGAACAAATTTATTCAGATAAAGTCGACATACTTACTTTCAAGTTCAAAAGGTTTGAAAGGCCTGCCTCCTGATTTGAAGAACTTGCTAAAAAACTCAACAAATTGAAGACGCATAGAGTGGACGAACCCGCCTAGAAAGCTAATCCCTAGATTAAACAAATGGCCGCCGACGAAGATCAAAGCAGCAAACAGCCAGCCAACCCAGGGGATTCCGAGTGCTGTCTGGCAAAGAGTATTCACGACCATGGCAATAACAGTGGTTGCCAGACCCAGTGCCAGGAGTCGCGAATAGGAAAGCACATCGGCTAAATATCTGGAGATATCGTAAAGGCTGTACAATCCCCCAAAAAACCGCGCCAAAGGATTCCGGCTGGGTGAGGCAAAAAAGACGATTCCCGCTGCGCCTAGAAGTGTCAAAATTCCCCAAATCGGCTTTTTTGTCTGCGGGATGAAATACAAGACAATGCAGGGAAGGAGCAGCAGCCATCCGCCCTGGACGAAAATGGATTGAAGGTAGAGCTTATTCTTCAGCCCATTAATCATATTTAAAAGGGTTCCAAACCAGACCTGAATAAATCCCAGGACAATTGCAAGCCCCAAGAATGAAAGAGGGTCCTGAAGGGGATCCAAAATCATTAGACTGCGTAGAGGAAAACCAAACCAGCCACCCACAAGAGTCCCAAGGATAACGGTTGAAATCCCCAAGAGAGAAAGAAGCTTTAAGAATTGGAGCAAACCCCCCTTCGGCTTTGCGAACTTGATGAAGAGGAAGCTAAGAAGCGCAACCAACAGTCCATAGCCCGCTTCACTGACACACAAGCCCACGAATAAGAAAAAAAACGGAGCCAAGGGAAGAGTGGGATCAAAAGAACGGCGCATAGGGAGGCCATAGAGCTTTGTCACAACCTCAAAAGGCTGACCTGCTTTAGGATTTTCAAGGATAACGGGTGGATCCTCATCTGGCAGAGGAGGACGAAAATATAACTCTACAACTTGGGAATATGGCTCAAGTTTGGATCTTAGCTTCTCAATATCAGGGGAGCGAATCCAGCCTTCCAGATAGAAAACACGCTCTGTTTCTCCAGAGAGGCGCAAAGACAATATTTTCTCCCGTTCATTATGGAGAACATCATAGACAAGCATGAGATTCTTATGGTTTGTAAAAAGACTCTGGCCCTCCCTCTCTAAAGCCTCAAGCCTTTTCTTCTTCTCTTCTATCTCTTCACTTATCCTTCTGATGATATCTTTCACCCTGTCTTTCCCATCGGCTCTGCTCAATATGGATTCGGTCAAGTAGAGGGGATTAAAACTTAATTCTTTCAGAATTCGCTCAAGATGAACTTTTTCCTTCTTAAAATAAATAATCAATAGATAAATATATCTTTTTTCCTGGTTTACGATCTCATGCCAGAGGGCTTCTCCCTCAGCCATTTTCTGGAAATCTTCCTTCCGAGATATAGGTAAGGTGCCAAGGAGGATTTCCACTGAATCAGTCGCCTCCAAGGACTTGAGCGGTAACTCTAGGGCTTCGAGGGGAGAAAGAAATTCTTGTTCCTTCTCCAAAAATCTTATTCCTGATATCACTTCGTTTTTTTGAGCCTCGATTTTCTCAATATCATCCAGCAATGGGGCATAGTTAAAGCTTAATACATCCTTCCGTTCCTGGGAATCCAGTTGCGGCTTCTGAGTAAACATTCTCTTTACAAATCCTTTTTCTTCCCAGCGGGAAAGATAACTCAAAGCATGGGACAAACGATGAAGAGAATGTTCAAGCTGAGAAATGTCAGGGATAGCAGAACTAAGCTCCAACTCATCAAAGTCCGCGCTTTCAATATGAATCGAGCCCTCTTCTTGAAGAGAGGAAAGAACTTCCATTTTCGCATCTCTATGAGCAAGAATCTGAATTTTCTGAACTTCGGCTATAGCCATAGGTTATAGAGTACCCCCCTTAATAAATTCTCTTATCTTTTTTTCCACCTTTTCAATTGCTTTAGATACGGCTCCCTCAGCGTTCTTACTGAGGGAAGCGGCTTCCTTGTCAGCCCCCTGTTTTATCTTTTCTACTTCCTTTGTGGCTTTTTGAACTATGGCCTTTTTCTTTTTTTCTGCTTCTGCTCTGGCCTTTGTTAAAATGCCTTTTTTTATTGTCTTTGCTTCATCATAGGCGTCCTGAATAATCCTCAGGGCCTCCTTTTCTCGTGCATCCTGAATGATTCTCTTGCCTTTTTCCTCAGCTTCTTTGATCTTCCGAAGAGCAGCTTGTGCTTCACCTCTTCCAGTTTCATCGTTCATTATGGTATCCCTTTTCAAGATAAAAAATTCGGGTAAAGATAACAAGCCCGAAAATCAAGCTTTCTTTTTCTTGCCTCTCTATCTAGAGACCTAAAAGGAGATTTGTAATCAAAGAGGGAGGACTTAAACAGGACATAGGCTCCCGAACTCATAATATCCCGGAGGGAAGTATGATCTAGCCCTTTTTCTACATGGAGCACTATATTCACTCCGATTGAAAGTGCTGATTTCACTGCATCCAAAACAAGATTTTTATCCTCAGTCTCATAAAAGCTTTGATCAGTGATGTGGATCCATGCTCCATTCCTTCCAAGCTCTTCGAGGGTAGGGTCTATCGAGCCAAAGTGATAATAGACTAGCCAGCTTCCTCCTCTTGAACAGGCATGAGCCAATTCGTTGAGTGCTCGAAAGGGCCGCTTCCTTTCTCTGTCCGTGAGATAAAAATAAATCCCATTTCTCGCTAAATTCTTAAGCTCGGAAAGCGAGAGAGAATTTTTGCCTTCTTCTTGCTCCTCCGTCTCAAGAGGTCCATGATGAAAATAGGCAAGAATGGCTTTGCCTTTCTGGCAAGCTCTGTTCACCAGCTCCAATTCTAAGGCATCGACCCTAATCTCATCTGAGGTGTAAATGTCCGCTCCGGCTTTGCCCAGCCATTCAAGATTGGAACAATCAAGCACGCCCGAGTCAATCAAGCGGAAGCGTAACCCTTTCTTCCTGCATGGCTTGACTGAATCCAAAAGAGAGGAAAAACCATACTGATCGTCACGGACGGTGATATCCGCTCCTTTTCCCGTTCGAGAAAGGAGCCCATAAGCTTTCTCAGGGAGCTCTGAATTTTTGTCTTTTAGAGTTTCGTCTTCCATCTGTATAATTCATTCAGTTAAATTCAACTCATCCAATAAAGTCTCGAATCATATAGCATCAGATAGATTGCGTTGTCAAGTTAAACAAGGGGGACGTTCCCCTTCTTTATTTCAAATGAATAAACTCTGGATCCAACTTAAAATCAGTTCTAAAATCATTTATTCGAGAAGCTGTAAGAGTAATATCCTCCTCTTTAAGAGATCCTAACTTATTCGCGTGGGCAGCTTGAAAATAAGTGCTTCGAGCAGGTTCTATCCCCATTATTCGTGCCGCGGTAGCATCCACAGAAAGTGCATTATGTCCCATTATTATAGCACCAATCTTCTTGGGAGATCCCATGATTGGTCCATCTCCTTCCATTCCTATGATTCCATCTACAATAGTATAATGGGAAGGAATGGTGGCATTTATCTCAATAATGCTTTTTTCTATTCCGTTCCAGTGGATGATATTCTTTGGCCATCCATACTTAATTCCTGGAACGATACCTATCAAATTTTTTAGACTCAAAGTAACACCAGCCCAGTGATGGGTTTTCATTTTGGGAACCGAGATAATAAGATCTGAAGAGAGAATAGTCTCAGGAAGAAATAGATTTTTAATCAGCGAATCTTTATAAGAAACAGTCCTAATTACCTGTAAATTGTCATAATTCAGATCTATCAGGCGGACGTCAAACTTATTCCTTAGATCAAAATAACCCACCTTCTTCCAAAGGGCCTCGGTATCTCTGCGGTGACCAGAACCTTCAGCAATTATCACCTCTCGGGCTCCAAGTTCTTGGAAAAATTGGATGAGGGCTTCAGCTAAACGTACATCTGTATTGATGGGCCTTTCTGCGCTATACTCCACCAGATTCGGTTTGATGACTACTTTCTTATTTTTTATCTCTGGAGGACTAGTCTTCTGCCATCCCCGGTGAATGGCACTCATCAGTTTTGTCTCTTCATATGTAGGGCAAGGAATGATAGCAACCTGGTATTTGTTATCGAGGCTTTGTTTTTTATTTTCTTGTGGTCTTTTGCAGGATAATAATCTGGCTGTAGGAATAGTAGCCAGAGGCAACTTGCCCAACAAGCCCAGCATTTTTCTTCGTGTGATTTTGCATTTATTCATTTTCTAGTTCTTATATGCATATCATTTAAACCTGAAATCGGATAGAGC
>CAZSPM010000021.1:0-11649 GCA_964608785.1 uncultured Eubacteriales bacterium | reverse complement strand
CACTAAAGGTCTGTGGTAGACTACCACTTTGATAGGCTGGGTGTGTAAGTCCGGTAACGGATTTAGCTAACCAGTACTAATAGACCGTGAGGCTTGACCATAAAGTTTACCAAGACAAAAAAGCCTGATTTTTTGGCCGCTTATCTAAAAAGAATATGGGGGACGTTCCCCCCAATCAAGTTGGCGGCAAGCTCCTAATCAATGTTGAGGGTAGGTCCCCATTTATTGAGATAATCTTCCCGGCAACCATAACAAAGAGGAAACACCCGTTCCCATTCCGAACACGGAAGTTAAGCTCTTTGGTGCCGATGGTACTGCTTGGGTAACTGAGTGGGAGAGTAGGTCGTTGCCGGGATTTTTTTTACACTTAAGACCTGTGGAGTTGGGCTAAAGGATTCAAAAAAGGAAGGCTATTCCTCCGCGAAAAAGAAGTCCATTCCATACTCCAAAGTCAGCACATAATGCGAGATATTTTGTCAACTCTGCTTTAATGCCGAAGTTCAATTGGATAATCGGAAAGATCTTTGGAAGATTCACGTCTTCATCTATTTTTTTTAATTCTTCATTGAACTTTTTAATGGTTTCCTTACCTTCTACGTCATAGTGTTCATATAGCTCCCCATCAATGGTGAGTTTGGAATTGAAGGCATAATCTATATTGGCATTTTCAAAATCAACTCCTTTGGCTATACCAAAACCCAGAGTGATATAGGGGTTGATTTTCCAGCTTGGAAAGAGATCCCCTCGGAGACTGAGATGGAAAGACAGAGGCTCGAATATAACGGAGCTATTGATGTTCCCCTCGTAAACAGTGCCATCTGGAAGTTCTATGCGTGTAGCCACCTGTGTCATACCGACTTTCATTGTTGTTTTTTCAACGGATAGCCCTATGCTGAAACCTGATTTTTTCCCGCCCAGGTAGAATCTGATCTCCGCTCCGAAATTTTGTCCGGAGGAATCATAGCCGATAGTTTGACTGTAGCCTCCCTCCTCTAATTCGGGATAATCCCTATAGACTTCTCTTAAAACATATTTCTGGAGCGAATCTCCGATGGTATCCTCGACGAGAGATTTTACTAGGTTAAAATTCCACTTCCCATAATGAAATCCTAATTCTATATGAGCCTCAGCATGAGAAGCAGTTATTAAAATGAAAAACAATAGAAGGAAAGGTGACAAAATTTTCAGAGGGAATCTTCTGTTCATAGCTTTGAATTCTTAACGTATCTTTTTTTATAGGCAAGTTTATAACTTTACGCATGAAATTGTCAAAGCATACATAGTGTTATGTGAAGAAGATGTCAAAATACCTTGTTCGTATTGACACAAGGCTATTCTTTTGTTAAATCTTTCGGGATAAGTTTTGTTTAATTGAGTATTTCTGAGGAAGATTAAAAAACATCACATGCATATCCCTGAATGATGGAACGAAAAAGATTGTTTATCCTTAAAGTCTTTTTGGGTATTGCGATATCTGTTTTAGCTGTATTCTGTTTGCCATCTCAGAGTCAAACATGTACTTCTCCATACGGAATAAATACCCATATCCCAGAATCAATTGTCCTCCAGTTGATTCAAGACGCGGGCATAAAATGGATAAGAGTAGATTTTGACTGGTCTCAAATCGAAACAAGTGAAGGCAATCATGACTGGAATGCTTTGGATAGTTGTGTGGATGAAGCAAGAGCCAGAGGCCTTTGCATCCTGGGGAATATCTTCGGGACTCCCTCCTGGGCCAGCATGAACGGTGGGCCGAACGATCCGCCATCAAGAGAAATCTACTGGACGAATTTCATTGCGGAAGTTGTTTCTCGGTTCCAAGACAAGATTAAATACTGGTCGATGTGGAACGAACCCAATCTTGAGGAATTCTGGAAAGGGACGGTCGAAGAGTATTTGAATCTCATTTTAATTCCCGGCTCAGAAACGGCCAAAGCATTTGATCCTTCGTGTCAAATCGTCGGTCCTGAACTGGCTCATCTGCACTCCCAAAATTCCAAGTGGAATATCTGGATGAGACAAATATTCAGGAAGGGAGGAAAGGATCATCTGGATGTTATATCCCATCACATATATGATAGAACAGGACCGGCAGGAATCTTTGATAAACTGGAGGAGGAGCAGGCTCCTTTGATCCCATCGGTCTTTCAAGTTCTGGAGGAGGAGGGTGTCGATAACAAGCCTTTCTGGATCACTGAAACAGGCTGGAATACAAAGGATGTTTCAGAAGACACACAGTCAGACTACTACCTTGAATTTCTTCAAAACCTGGAGCATAGGCCGTCCATCAATAGGATATTTTTCTACAAGATCATTGATGGAATAGGGGCGGATGAACCCCATTTTGGCATTGTTTCTTATGATTTCACACCAAAAAAAGCCTATTACACGTATAAGGATTTTATTGCAGGATTGTATCCTCCTGTGGAGCCTCCTCCTGATGATAAGGCCGAAGGCATTTGTCCGTTTATTGATGCCACCGAACACTCCGGGGAACGCCGGGCTAAAAAACTCGATTATGTCAGATACACAAGAGACAATTTTCTGAAGAAGACAATCAGAGGAAACAATTTAGTGAAGTTTTATTACAAACATGCTCCGGAAATCCATGCCATTCTTGTGGAAAATCCCTACGCCCTTGAGCTGGCTGCTGAGTGTATTCGGCCGATCGTGCTGTTTTGTCAGGAATTACACATGAAAGGGAAGGAGAATATTCGAGAGAAATATATCTCTGACAGTGATTTCAGAAACTATACGCTGCTTATTGGAATTATCAAACATAGCGCCAGCCCGGAATTGAAGGATATTTTGACAGCAATTGAAAGAGACCTTCCTCGATACAGAGAAAAAGCATTGAATAGTCTGATTATCGATTTAGATTTTGATCCTGCACCTTTTCGGTTTTTTTCGTTGAAGAAAGATAATTGAACAAATGCTGTTATTTGAGGAATGAACCATGGCTCTAAAAGTGAAAATCAGAGAATATAAACCAAAAGATTTGGAGCAGCTTTTAGGCTTGGTCAAGGAGCTGGAGTCAGAGCTAGCAGAAAGATTCAAGGACGTTAAGATAAAATCAGGGGTTGAGGATTACCGGAATCGCTACCTAAAACTGGGAAACAAGTACAAGGTTTTTGTTGCTCTTGTTGATGACAAAATTGTGGGATATCTCATGGGTTATCCATCACTTGGTGCTCCAGAAGTGGACAACATGTATGATATCCTCCCTGTTTCTTCAAACTGGACCCCTCCAGAGTTTTTTTTACAGATTACTTTTGTTTCAAAACCCTACAGAAATCAGGGGATTTCAAAAAAACTTCACATAGAAATCATTGAATATGCCCGAGAGAAGAGCCATAAAGAAATCTACGCCTGTATTGCAAAATGGAACCTTCCAGAGATAAAAGTCATCAGGTCCCTGAAATTTCATTTGAAGGATTTGGGCTACAGGTACAGGTTGACTTTAAAATTATAAAGATGGGGACGTTCCCCAAAGTGCCGTTCCCCAAAGTGCCACCCTATCGCTATAATCAGGGGGAATGTCCCCGTTCTTTAAAAATATATTGTATTTTTTTGATTGATTTTAATATTATTAGATTTCATGTTTTGCAGAACATTGCATGAGTCAAAAACTAAGATAAGGAGCCAGAAATGAAAAAGCCTTTACTATTATTAGTAGTTTTAGGTTTATTGTTTTTGTCATGCTCAAAAAAAGAGGATATTTCAAGAAAAGTAGACAATCCGTTTTTCAGCGAGTTTGATACGCCTTTTAATGTTCCCGCTTTTAGCGAAATAAGTGAAGAACACTACCTGCCGGCTTTTAAGGAAGGTATGAAGCAACAGCAGCAGGAGGTTGCGGCAATCGTAGACAATCCCAATCCTCCGACATTCGAAAACACAATTGAAGCTCTGGAGAAGAGCGGCGCTTTATTACGAAAAGTGAGCAGTGTCTTTGGTGTTTTGAACGGGTCAATGACGAATGACCGCATGCAGGAAATTGCAAAAGAAGCGGCT
This sequence comes from uncultured Eubacteriales bacterium, assembly GCA_964608785.1. Classification (GTDB taxonomy): domain Bacteria; phylum Acidobacteriota; class Aminicenantia; order Aminicenantales; family Aminicenantaceae. The sequence continues at coordinate 7,638 of CAZSPM010000021.1, read as the reverse complement.
CCCCTGCGGTCCAAACACCGGGATGACATCAGATTGAATGCAAAATTATTCCAAAGGATAAAAGCGGTTTTTGACCAGAAAGATGAGCTGGATCTAAACCTAGAACAGAATACGTTGATCGAAAAATATTACAAAGACTTTGTAAGAGGTGGTGCCAACCTAGATGAAGAGAAGAAAACTAAATTGAGAGAGATCAATCAAGAGTTGTCCCTGCTAACACTGAAGTTTGGTGAAAATATCTTAAAGGAAAACAATCGTTTTGAAATGGTCATCGAAAAAGAAGAAGACCTGGCCGGTCTGCCCCAGGCTGTAATAACAGGAGCAGCGGAGGCTGCCAAAGAGCGTGGCCATGAGGGCAAGTGGGTATTTACGTTACATAAACCGAGCATGATTCCTTTCCTTCAGTATTCCGAAAAGCGTGAGCTCAGGAAAAAAATCTTCAAGGGCTATATCAACCGTGGAGACAATAATGATGAGCTGGATAACAAAGCCACTCTATCTAAGATAGCAGCGCTCCGTGTGGAGAGGGCCAATTTATTAGGCTATAAAACCCATGCCGATTTTGTGCTCGAACTCAATATGGCCAAGAATCCCGAAGGTGTGTATAACCTTTTAAACCAACTCTGGAAGCCGGCTCTGGAAATGGCTAAAAAAGAGGCCAAAGAGCTTCAGGAGATGATCCATAAAGAAGGAAAGGACTTTAAGCTGCAGCCTTGGGACTGGTGGTATTATGCGGAAAAGCTGAAAAAAGCCAAGTACGAGCTGGAAGAAGAGGTTCTAAGACAATATTTCAAGCTGGAGAATGTGAGGGATGGCGCATTTTATGTGGCTAACAAGCTTTATGGCCTTCAATTCATCGAGCGAGAGGACATTCCTAAGTACCATGAAGATGTTAAGGTTTTTGAGGTCAAAGAGGCTGACGGCTCCCACGTCGGTGTCCTTTATACGGATTATTTCCCGAGAGCCAGCAAAAGAGGCGGCGCCTGGATGAACAGTTTCAGAAAACAATACCGGTTGGATGGAAAGGAAATTCATCCGGTCATCACCAATAATGGAAACTTCTCAAAGCCGACAGGCGATAAGCCAGCACTCATAAGCTTTGAGGAAGTCTCCACTTTATTCCACGAGTTCGGACATGCCCTCCACGGACTGCTTTCCGATTGCACATATAACAGGCTTTCAGGAACGTCCGTGCCAAGAGACTTTGTCGAATTACCTTCTCAGATCATGGAAAACTGGGTAACTGAGCCGGAGGTGCTCAGAGTGTATGCAAAACACTATGCCAGCGGTGAAGTTATCCCTCAAGAACTGGTCGATAAGATTAAAGAAGCCGGCCACTTTAATCAAGGATTTGCGACCGTTGAATATCTGGCCGCCTCTTTCCTGGATATGGATTGGCATACTTTGACCGAAGTAAAAGAACTGGATCCGATTGAATTTGAAAATAAGTCTCTGGAGAAAATCGGCCTGATTCCCGAGATAGTAGTAAGATACAGGAGCCCCTATTTCAACCATATTTTCTCGGGTGGATATTCGTCAGGGTATTACAGCTATATATGGGCCGAGGTTCTTGATGCTGATGCATTTGAAGCATTCAAGGAGACAAGCATTTTCGATCCAGAGACAGCACTATCCTTTAGGAAAAACATTCTAGAAAGGGGCGGCAAAGAAGACCCGATGACTCTTTATAAGCGCTTCAGAGGGGCTGAGCCAAAGGTTGAACCGTTGCTGAAAAAGAGAGGCCTTTATTAACGGGGACGTTCCCCCAATCAAGTTGGGGGCAGGCCCCCCAATCAAGTTGAGGGCAGGCCCAAAGTGCCACCCTATCTTATTTTGAAGAATTCATCCACGATTTTCTCGTATGGCCTTCCCTGCAAAACGTAGTCCCGAAATCGTTGTTGACGTTCTGTTTTTGATTCAGAAAGTTCTAAATAACAAGGATTTGCTGCTTTAATTATGCCCTTATCAATTCCTTTTGTATAAAACGAAAGACTATTCCATGGATATTCGTCGAGATCATGGATTATTTTCGCTCTAAAAGGATTTCTTTCAATATATCGGGAGCATTCTAAGAGATAACTTTCTTTATCTATAATGAAACTTTTATATCGATTCTGAAAAGTGTATCCAGCTGAACCATATTTCTTACGAAAATAACTAGCATAGGATTGGAGAACTCCTTGCATAAACTTAGGCAAATCTCTAGCTTTAAGGACCTGGATTAATAAATGGAGATGGTTCGGCATAAGACAATAATGCAAAATATTTATTTGGAATTTTTCCAAATATTTTTTTATAATTTCTAAGAAACGCTCGTAATCTTTTTCGCAACGAAATATTTTTTTGTGATCGTTACCTCTGGTCAGGATATGATAATATCCCATATCGATGATAGTCCTCAGTTTTCTTGACATGACAGCACCTAATTTCTACTACAATAGACGTGAAAAGAAAGCAAATTTCGCAGTAATTTTACTTTTTTTAGAGAAGATAGGTTGTAGTTCTATGGCTAGGGTGGCACTTTGGGGAACGTCCCCCTATAATTCTAAACGAAGCAAATTAATCCAAGCAATTGCACTGGCAATCCTCTTCATGACCGTAATTTTCCCTTTTAGACAGTTACAGAGTGCCTTAATACCTATTGGTGCACAGGATACCCAGACGGAACAGAGGGCGGGAGACCTTTCCGGAATATGGGATGGCTCCCTATCTTTTAACTTTGCGGGCGAGGTTGCGGAAGGGCATCTGATGCTCATCCTCCGTCAGCATCAAGACCGCTGGGGCGGTGAATTGATACTGACTGCCAAAGGCACAATGGGCTCTGCCCACCTTCCAGAATTTCAAATAGAAAATGATAGTTTTACCTTTCGTATTGCAATAATGGAACAGGTAAAAATTGCTCTTAATGGTGGTCTGAAAGACAACCATCTGAAAGGGAAGGTACAAGTTTTTATAAATGATGAAATGGTGGGAGAGAGTGCCTTTAATCTCACTAAACCGAAAAAGCTAATTGATGTCTTTTACGCCCTTGCAGGACAACGTCCTGACCCCAATTTCAACCCTCCCATCGAGAATCCTACCTATCCCCGCGACAGTGGCCCGGTAGTACTGATTGATGAAGCCCACAATAATTTCCATACTATGGAGGGACGATACAAATCTTTCGCTGATTTGCTTGCTCGAGACGGGTTTGTCGTTCGCCCCAACAAGTTCCCGTTCGAACGCGACTCTCTAAAGAGTGCCGATATTCTCGTAATCTCGAATGCACTTTCTGAGCAGAACGTTAAAGATTGGTCATTGCCGACGTATTCCGCATTTGCAGATAATGAAATCTCCAGTATTCGGGACTGGGTGTGCGAAGGCGGTGCCCTGCTGCTGATTGCCGATCATATGCCCTTTCCAGGAGCAGCCGGGAAGCTGGCAGCTGCTTTTGGCGTCGATTGGAAAAATGGTTATGCACGTCCCAAAAAAGGAGGGAGGGTTGTATTCCGTCGAAGGGATGGTTCCCTTATTGACCACCCTATTACCAATGGCCGGAACGAATCTGAACGAGTGCATTCGGTTGCGACGTTCACAGGTTCTGCTTTCCAGGTCGACAAGGATGCAGAACCTCTCTTCATATTCGGAAAGGGGGCCGTTTGCTATATGGTAGAAGCGCCTGGGAAGGTTACCAAGCAAACTCCCATAGTTCTGATTGACGGATGGCTGCAGGGTGCTGTGATGCGGTTTGGAAAAGGTCGCGCTGCGTTTTTCGGAGAAGCGGCAATGTTTTCAGCCCAGATTGCCGGGTTGCCCGGACGTCCTATGGGTATGAACAATCCTATCGCTTCGGAGAATCCTCAATTCCTCCTCAACCTCATGCACTGGCTTTCAGGCTTGCTTGGAGAGAATTGAGAGGGAACATCTGCTGTTTCCGGGCTTTTAATCAAGTATTATGCGTTCGAAGATACGTGCTGACTTGCTTTTTTCTTATAGGACAGAAAGATTCTCGTTAATCTCAATTACTTGTAATTAACCACGACATATTCTAATTTGCCTGGAGGATTGTCCAGATCGAGTTTATATGTGTTGCCGCTTATTTTCTTCACATTTTCTTTTCCTTTGGTGAAGTCATCTCCTGAATAGGGCAAGAAATCAGCGGCATCTGTTTTAAAATGCATCGGGAAGACAACCATTTTTGGTCTAAGCATAACGATGATTTTCTCCGCATCTTCTCCATAAATTGTGTATTTTCCTCCCACTGGAATCATTAAAACATCAATCTTGCCAATTGCTTTGATTTGTTCATCTGAGAGGGCGTGTCCTAGATCGCCGAGGTGAGCGATTCTGATTCCGCCAAATTCGTAAACAAAAATAGCATTTAAGCCCCTTTGTCCGCCCTTTGATTTGTCATGGTAAGAAGCGACAGTGTATATTCTTACGTCTTTTATCTTTCGATCAATCTTGGCAAATTCTTTTCCCCTAGAAGTTAATCCTCTAAGGACAACCGGATTCCCAGACACGGCATCCACTTTATTGTGATCAAAGTGTTCATGGGAGACGGTGACAATATCAGGTTTTAGCTCTTTCGGTATCCTGTATTGGCCCATTTCTACTGGGTCGGCTATGATTTGTGTTTTTTCTGAGGTCTCGATTAAGAAGCATGCCTGCCCGAACCATTTAAAAGTCACCTCCGCAGCACGAAGATTGAGATTGGCGAAGGATAAGATGAGCAATAGAAACATGGCGAATATAATCAGTTTTTTCAAGTCTTCATCTCCCTTCTAAAATTTATTGTATCTATTGCTACCTGTTAATACCTTACGATTAATAATAATTCAAGCCATCAATAGTTTCAATCCCTAACAAATAATGGGGACGTCCCCCCTCCTTCTTTTACTTGACAATTTAAAAGAAATAAAAAATATAATGGAGTCGTTTAGACTCATAAATAACAAGATTTAGAAAAAGATGACAGATATAAAGGCTAATCTCTGGAAAATTTATTTATATAAATTCCTGAGCGATTTCTATTTGGTTATTCCCATCTTAATCCCTTATTACAAATCCAATAACCTTAACTCTACACAGATTTTTACTGTGCAGGCTGCCTACGCTCTTGCTATTTTAATACTGGAAGTACCATCTGGCTACCTTGCCGACGTAATCGGGAGAAAAAGGACTCTTATTCTGGGCGCTGTATTTTTACCCGTTGGCATTGGCATCTATGCCTTCACAAAGACATTTTATTCATTTATCCTGGCAGAATTCGTATTAGCCATCGGCAACAGCATGCGGTCAGGATGCGACTCAGCACTCATCTACGATTCTTTAATCCAGATGAAATATGAATCAGAATATAAAAAATTTGAGGGAAAATCCATTTTCATTACTAGGGTGGGAACTTCTGCTGCTTCGATTTCGGGAGGACTTCTGGCTTTGCTAGCTCTGCGCGTACCGTTTTATGTCAACATAGCCACCAGCGCGCTGATACTTCCCATCGCTTTATCGCTGATCGAACCACAACGAGAGAAGTTGGATTCTGTAAGTCCTTTTAAGGATATATTAAGAATATGTCGGTTTAGCTTCAAGAACGCTCAATTGAGATTTCTTATCATTTATGGCGCGTTGATCTTGAGCAGCGGTGTTACCGGTATCTGGTCATATTTTTTATACTATGAATCTCTCGGTATAAGTATTGGCTATTTTGGAATTCTGTTTGCCATTTTCCAGCTATTCAGTGCTAATGGAGCAAAAAAAGCGCATGTATTGGAAAAATTACTCGGAGAAAAAAGATCAATTTTCATATTAATGCTCATCGCCCCTATCTTTATTTTGCTAGGATTAATAAAATCAATTTTTTTAATCCCGCTCATATTTTTTAATGCGTTTATCTGGGGTTTCTCTGCTCCGATATTTTATGACTTTATCAACCGCATCATTAAATCGGAGATCAGAGCAACAGTTTTATCTGTGGCCAATATGGCCGGGAGCCTATCATTTGTCATTCTCTCACCGATTTTTGGAAAATTGGTGGACCTTCTTTCGCTTTCGGCTGCACATATTATTCTGGGCATTTATTTCTTTATTTATGGAGCAATCGCTTTGTTTTTCCGCGGAGAGATTGGACGGTTAACTCCCTCCCATTCATAATTAAGATTATTTCCCGGTAACCAAGAAGAAGAGAGAATGCCAATTGTTATCTCAAACTCAGAAGGTACACTCCTTGCTGTTGACAGTGCTGTTTTTAAGAAGAAGTTAGCTGAACTCCATCAACTCGACAGGCGCTCCGTTATGTACGATGAATGCTACCTTGAGACCTTTAGAAGGGCTGTTGGGCTCAATGAGTATTTCCTTGCCTTTTAATTCGTTATTCAGGTTGTCAACTTTAAACGCTACATGAGGAACAGTTTTAATTAATTCTGGAAGCGGAGAATCCAGTTCGAACCGCATCCATTCCACCCCATAAGGATTTGTATCATAACCAGAGACATGAACTTTGTAATCTTTGAGATAAGTTTCATTTTCACGCTTTATCTGTGTTGGTATGCCGATGTGATGATATTCTAGCAAGATTTCCTCCCAAAAAATAAGAAAATAATTTTAGTGACAATTTAAGATGGAAGTCATATATAGGAGAATAATATATCTCTTTATATAGATCTATCATCCCATCCAGAATCCCTTGCGGTGTGATATTCCCAGTACCTTCTGACAATTTGAGCAATAATAAAGGTAACGCCTTCCTAAATAGGATTTGATCGAACGCATATAAATTTTTTTGATCTCGGTTGAACAGAATGGACAGATTGGATTTTTTACTTCCTCTGCTCCAATGACTCTCTCTTCCGCTTGTATTAAGGGGACGTTCCCCAAAGTGCCACCCTATGGCGTTCAGAAACTGATAGAAATCCCTAACCATAGGGTGGCACTTTGGGGAACGTCCCCATTATTTACAGATTTATTCATTTTGCATATACGCCATACTTTCTTGCTGTTTCAAACATAGCGGCGATATTTTCAGAAGGAACACCGGCCTGGATGTTATGGATAGGAGCGAACACAAAACCTCCGCCGGGGGTCAGGTCATTTATTCGCCCCTTAACCTCGTCTGCAACCTCGTTAGGAGTGCCGAAGGGGAGCACGGCTTGGCTGTCACACCCTGCGCCCCAAAAAGTAATGTCTTGACCAAATTCCTTCTTCAGCTTCTTCGGTTCCATACCCGCAGCCGAGACTTGTACAGGATTCAAAGCATCTATTCCCATCTCGATAAAGTCAGGGATTAGCTGGGCTATAGCGCCATCTGTATGGAATAGGATATATGCGTCACATCGCGACTTGACGAAACGGAAGAGCTTTTTTTGATAAGGCTTGACCAACTTGCGGTAAAGCGACGGGTTTAAAAGAGGTCGGTCTTGCATGCCGAGGTCATCCTCGAAGTGGACCATATGGACGTACCGGCCGATACTATCTGAATATCGCTCAAACCGTCTGATATTCGCCTCAGCCAGTTGGTCCAAAAGCGCCTCGGCAAACTTCTGGTTCTCTATTAGATCCAATAGGAAAAGTTCCCATCCCCGAAGAGATTGGCTGGCCTGGAAGATGTGTCCGCCCAAGTAACCTACAACAAAATAAACTGTTTTATACCCTACAATCGTG
>CAZSPM010000020.1:0-11717 GCA_964608785.1 uncultured Eubacteriales bacterium | reverse complement strand
GCAATGGTGGTCTCTTCGAACAGTTTCACCCCCAAAACATCTTCCCTGCTTGTCGCCTTTTTAACAATCCAACAGAGAAAAGATCATTTAAAACTTTATTAGTAGAGCCCGTACTTATTCCTACTTTTCGGGCTATTTCGCGTTCATAAAATTCCTGATCTGAGAATTTAGCAAGAAAACTAAGTACTCTTTGATGATTCGTAGATATAACAAAGTTCTCAAACATTTTCCATTTGCTCATAAATTTGAGCACAAGTTCATTATAATGAGCATATCTTGATTTGTCAATTTTATAAGATATGATTAAAAGGTTTAAACAGCAAACGTTGATAGTTGCCGAATTAAAGGATCTATACTCCTGCGTCTTAGGAAAGCTCTAAAATTGACTATTAGCTTACCCATACCCTTTTTCATACAGGTTAATGCAACATATTAGAAACTAGGAATCCTATTTGGTAGTAGTCCGTAAAGAGAAACAATGGGGAGAGAATAATTACTGTCTCTTCAATCCAGCCAGCCTCTTCTTTGCATCATCAATCTCAGCAAGTAACAATCCCGTCTCCAATATGCACAATAAAAACGAAAGCATATAAGGATTTGACTCTATTCCCTTGAATTTGATATTCTTTTGCCGACCAAGGACAAGGGCTAGCCATGACAGTTAAATGCCCTAAGTGTCAAACCGAAAATCCTGATGCACAAAAGTTTTAAGGAGCTATCCGATGTCTACTCGAAAAGTTTTTTGTCTGACTCTTTCTTTGTCCATGTTTTTGGGCCTGTGCCATGTGGCAACAGCCGGTCAACAGGCTAAGAAAGAAGACGATCTAAAGGAATGGAATAATCAGATTCGCCGGGAAAAGTTTGACCTCGTCCTGCCTGAAGCCATGAGGAAGAACAATGTCGACATGTGGATTCATGTGATGAGAGAAACCATTCCGGATCCCTTTGGTGCAGAAGACCTGGGGAGTACCTCCGGTGTATTTGTCTTCACGGACCGTGGCGGTGACCGGATCGAACGTGCAGTTCTCGGACGTCGCTGGGGAGCTTCACATGCTGGAGAAACATGGAGGGTACATTGGGAGACTAAGTTGGTCGAAGAATGTGGAGCCTACGACATAATCCACGATCCGGTTCTTGTGAAGCAACCGCCGGGAGGCCCGATGACAGAATATGATTACAGATTCAAGGGCCTCAGAGAATTCGTTGAAGCACGTGACCCCAAACGTATTGCTCTGAATTACAAGCATGATCTGGGACCCTATCCGACCACAACAAGAGCACAAGACGGCCTTTCGCATACGGACTACCTCCTATTGACTGAAGAGCTCGGTGATAAATATGCCAACAGGATAGTCTCGTCTGAAAATGTGATGATGGATTACATTATCAGAAAGGTGCCGAGTGAAATTGAACTACTCAAGAAAATGCGTAAGGACGAAGATGAACGTGTGAAGAAGGCTTTTGCTGAAATCGTACCTGGTGAGACCAAGAATCGCGACGTGGGAGTGACTGTCTTTCGCTGGAGAGGAACAGGAGTATCACAGAGGGGACGGACTCCAGGCCATGAAAACGTTGTGATTCAGGGAGGCGACATCGTTGCAGCCCCAAGCCAGGGAATGTACGCCTATGTGCTCCGTGAAGGAGAGACTGAACCGCCTCCAGATATCAAAAAACTTTGGGCAGAATATCAGAAAATCGATAAGATTCTGGCAGAGACCATCAAGGTGGGACTTACCCCTCGTGAAATAGTCAAGAACTACAAGGCGAAATTCGAAGAGGAAGGGATTATTATTAGGGACGAACAATTGCATTTGTTTACCCAAAAGAACGATTTCCCCGCTTATACTGCAGGTTTTGACCCTGAAAAGACCCACCTCAATATCGACTGCCATGGCATGGGGAAAGGAGCGCGGAAGAGGAAGTTCGAGAATTATTTTGGCCCCAGGATTGGCTCTAACGGTCCGGAGTGGATGTGGGATATACCACTCCCCCCCAATCACCACTTTGTTTTAGAATATTTCATCTATATGCCGTCGCCTTCCAGCGAACACGAAGACCAATATTTATTCTGGTGGGATCATGAGCAGGCGCTTGTCACTGAAAGTGGAGTCGAATATTTATCTTCACCGCAAGAGGAGCTTTATCTCATTAAATAAGATTAGCAAATCGTCCAGTTCTGTGAGCAGGAAATACCTCTAAAAGGCTATTGATTTTTTTCTGAAATAGTCTGAAATATTCTGGCGACGCACAGTCCTATCGCCAAATCATAAGCAGATTTCTGAAACTTTGGAATATTATACAGCTTTACTTCGGAGGGTAGGCCGCATCGACGAAGCTGAAAAACTTGAGACCCGAGCCAAGACTATAAGGAATCAATAGAGCCATCGACCATTACGAGAAATTCCTCAGCCTCTGGAAGGACGCTGATTCTTGTATTGCTGAGGTCCTGAGCAAGGGACGATCCGAGTGGAAGCGTCAGTCTGGATACTATTTGCAGAGTTACGCGGAAAACGCATTCTGTCGTTATAAGAGAATAATTGGGGGAAGGCTGAGAGCTAAGAACGATGATGCTCAGAAGCGAGAAGCTGCGATTGGTTGCGCTATCCTGTGATTGAGCTAAAGAATCTGCGCCAACAGAGATAGAAAGAGACTCTTAATCTAATATCAGATAAAACAAAGAGATGTCTGGTTATTTATTCTCTGTTGCCAGCAAGACTTTCCCATTGAGGGCGCCATCATACTTGCCCTCTTCAACGCTTATTTTCCCAGCGATAATCACATACTCCACTCCTGTGGCATAGCGTTTCGAATCGGCATATGTCGCCACATCTCTGACACGGTCAAGATCGAAAACAGCTATATCCGCCTTGTATCCTTTTAAGAGCAATCCCCTGTTTTTCATCTGGATGTAATGCGCGGGCAATGAAGTCATCTTCCTGACTGCATCTTCTAAGGTCAATAGCTTTTCTTCTCTTACATACTTGCGGAGCATCTTGACCTGGCTGGCAAAATCACGGGGATGACCTCGTCTAGGCTTGTCTGTCTCTTGCCTTATAGGGGCAGCGCCTCCATCGCTGCTAACCATCGTCCATTCTTGCACCATAGCATGTCTCATATCTTCTTCTGATTGGGAGCCAGAGGCGAAGAGCATGTCAGGATCATTGATAATCCAATCTACAACTGTGTCAAAGGGATCTGCTCCGAGTTCCTTAAATATGTCAATAAAATTCTTCTTGACAAAATGAGGATACTTATCGGAAACCATAACAGTAAAATCGTGCCATCCCCAACGGGAAATAGAGCTAGGAAAGATAGGATCCCCTTCAACATTGAATTTTTCAATCTTTTCTCTCTTAGATTTATCAACCAAAGCCTTTTTCAGCTCATCGACATACTGTTCTCTTATCTTCTCTCTCTCGGAATCCTCTAACCCGCGATCTCTCATCTTTTTTCTCAGCTCTGCCAGAGGTTCCATATCGCGAGGAACGTCTAGGATGGACCAAATGAGGCCCACCGGTGCGCCCTGAACCCATGGATACTGATCAGCAGTGACCATGATCCCTCTCGCCCTGGCGTCGTTGATGGCCTTTACAGCCTCTTTCATCAATCCCCAGTTGTTCCGACCTGTTTCCTTTATATGGGTGACATTGACCGGAACACCAGTCTCTTCACCGATTCTTATGGTTTCTTTTACGGCTTCGACTAATTTCGCGGCCTCATCACGGATATGAGAGGTATAGACCCCATCAAATTCGCCAACAACTTTTGTCAACTCTATGACTTCTTCAGTCTTAACAAATTTGTTATACCCGCCGTATTCCAAACCAGTGCTAATTCCCCAGGCTCCTTCCTGCATGGCCTGCCGGATGAACTCTTGCATCTTTTCCATCTCTTCCGGAGTGGGTTCGCGAAGTTCTTCTCTCATTACAGCTCTTCGGACCGGTATATTGCCAACCAGCATCACAGCGTTTGTCCCCATGCCGATTTTTTCCCAATCAGCTTTGGTCTCGGCAATTTTGTATGTGCCAGATCCGCAGCTTCCGGTCCTGACCGTAGTTACTCCTTGGATCAAATAGTTCAGATTGGCATTGGAGTCAACTCTGCCTAAACCTCCATCACAGTGGGTGTGTATGTCGATGAAGCCAGGAGAAACGATTAGCCCTGCAGCATCGATCGTTTTAGCCGCCTTCTTTCCCATGAGATTCCCCACCTCAATAATTATATCGCCTCTAATTCCGACATCACCGTAGAACCAGGGGTTTCCTGTTCCATCAACGATTTTGCCATTCTGGATAAGAATATCAAATTCTCCGGCCTCTTCTTTCGCACAAGCAGCAAAAAAGAACACCAGAACTGGCAATAGGAAAAAAAATGTCAACCAACGCTTAAACATGAATTACCTCCTTTCCTTCCAATTCAATGTGCCTATTTCATATACAATAATCCTAATCCTGTCAATAGCGCTAATTTATCAGCAGTATATGAGACTTGCCTGCTGTTTAGAGATGTTAACACAGCCTTTAATGCAGCAAAAAGAAGGGCAAAAATCAAAGGATTAGGGTTCCACGATTTACGGCATACCTTTTTGCAGAAATATTATCCTGTCTATTATCCCTTCAACCCAGCCAGCCTCTTCTTAGTATCCTCAACTTCAGGGAGGCCAGGATCAGCGACTTTCCAGAAGTTTTTAGGTCAAAATTTAACCATACAGGTGGTACATTGATGGGGCACAGGTCATCACCGGACAGCACTGGGCGTTTATTTATTCTTCTTTTCTTTTTTCAATCTTCGTTTTTCCTTTAGATTAAGCCGGGCCTTTTTCTGTTGTTCCCTTTTGCCTTTATCCTTTTTTCCCTTATCACCCATATCTGTTTCTCCTTGCTTGAAAATGACATGCGCCGGACTGTAGCACCGCATGTATGTCGTCAAGCGGTTTCAGACTTTTTTTTGCTGATTTCATAAGCTACAGATTCCGAGTATCATACTACTACTAACTGATTCCTTTTGACAAGGCTCGAAGCGAATGAGAATCCCCCTCCCCTTCAACCATCTATAGCCGTTATTTCTCTCAGCTGGCTTTTCCAACAGGAGGCCGGGGCTTATGAGGTTTGACTTCTTCTTGCCAAGAGAGACTTGATGAAAATACTTTAATTTACAGCTTTAAAAACATCCACTCTTTGGAGTAAGGAACACTACTCATAAGCACTCCCTTCTTCTTTGTCACCAATAAACAGTCGCTGGGATTATAGCCAAATCCATTTTCTGGATCAAACAAACCAGGTTCAACACTGAATGTCATTCCTTCTTCCAGGACTGTTTGATCGCCTAACGCAATATAAGGTGGCTGATGCCCTTCCATCCCCTGTCCATGGGCAATTCTCTGATAAAGGAGTTTCTGTATGTCTTTGCCTTGTTCGACTTGATACTTATGAGCTTTATAAGCAACCTCACCGCATGTCACTCCGGCTTTAGATTCTCTCTCCTGGATACGAACGGCTTCCGTAACGACTTCCCACACTTTCTCTCGATGCGCATCCCAGGGGGCTAACTGGTAATACCGATATAGTTCCCCTCCATAGCCTCCTATTGATACCAAGCCTGCTATCTGAAGAGAATCTCCTTTTTTAATCTTATTATGGTGGAACTGGTTGGGATGAGGATAAGCTGTGCCTCTTCCAGTCCGACAACCAATGCCAACTCTTATACCCACAGCATTGTGGGGTCTCCCATCCCTTTTTATGTCTTTAAGAACTAAATCCGTGCCGTATTCTGTGATTGCCTGCCTGATTTCGAAATCTGTGGCATCTGTTCCTCTTTCCAAGAGATAATCCCTGCCAAAAGCATGAATCTTGTTGAAATAATCCATGGCCCTTTGAATCAAGGCTATTTCTTCTTTTGTTTTGACCATTCTCATCTTGATGCATATTGGACTTATATCAACAATTTTCGCCTTGGGAAGAATCTTCTTTACTTTTTTTATTTTTGAAGGCGGAAGTTCGGAGTCAAATCCAATCGTCTTTTCTGCAAAACCTCTCTTTTTCAGCCCTTCCAGCAGCCATTCAAATAGATCAACAGTATTCCCCTTCACGACTTTTCCTTGATCTGGATAACCTCCTTTAGCATGCGGGAAATCATAATAATAATTCATCTCTGTACACCACCAAGACTTAACAAGTTCATTATCCAGACCAGGACTATACCAGATGAGGGAATCTTCCTTCACCGGAAATACTACCCAGCAGGGCCTTTCTGTTTTGGTCATGAAATTACCCGTAAAATAGGTCATGTTCCAGCTATCGGCAAGCACGACGGCATCCACACCTTTGTCAGCGACTTTTTCTTTTAAGCTCTTCACAGTATTTTTATACCAGCTAAGTGGAAGACGGTCGTATCCTTTAGGAGCCGGTTGGGGATGATCTGGATCCTTAATAAGTAATTTCTCAGAATTTCTCTTGGGAGACGAAAGAGATAAGACGCGCTTTTTTGCACCGAAACCAAGGCTTGCAAAGCCTAATCCCATGTTTCTCATAAAACTTCTCCGAGTTACTTTCATGAATCTCTCCTTTTCTTAAGTTCTGTATTGTGAGACATCACCACCTCATAAATATTAGATAAAATATCTTATATATCAATATTACCCGTGAAAAAATTTAGGTCAAATTTCAAAAAGCAAAATAATAGGAAATCTCTTCTCCCCCTCTACTTTTAGCCCCTAATTCGCTCAGCTGTCTATTTTCAGAATTGGAGAGCCAGGGCTTGAGTCTACTGTTTCAGCCCAGCCAGCCTCTTCTTCGCATCCTCCACCTCAGCAATACCAGGGTCAGCGTCCTTCCAGAGGGAGAGGAATTTCTCATAATACTCTATGGCTTTGGCTTTGTTGCCTTGCTGCTCGTAGATCTTTCCGAGCATGTAGAAGCTCTTGGCGTAAATTTCTCCATGACCATCTCTACCTGTTGTTAGAGAAGTTAGCTTCTCATACTCTTTTCGTGCATTCTCTGAATTCCCCGCCTTGTAAAAGGCCAAAGCCAAAGAATCAATAAAATCAGCTCGCTTTGTGAGAGGCCCACCGGATAATAGAGCCAAAGCATCTTTAAAATTAACAATGGCCTTGGCATAATTTCCGTTTTCAAGCTCCATCATTCCCATCAGATGATAATGCAATCTAATCGCTTTTTTCTTCATTCCTTCTTCGATCACTTCCAGGAGCTTATCAGCAACTCTTTGAGTCTCTTCAAAGGATTTCATCTCAAGGTAAGCAAGCCCTTTTGTATATAAGGCTCTTCTTTGCCTATCCAAATCTTCTATATCCGAAGCACTTTCCAAAGCCAAATCACATTCTTTAATAGCTTGCTCAGGATTACCCGTTCTTAAATGAATCTGAGCTAAGTCCCTGTGGAAATCCGACCCCCATCGATATTCGCCCATCTCCCTCGTCAATTCTATTCCCTGGTTACTCATGCTTTTTGCTTTCTCAAATTCTCCTTGCAATCTATAGAATCGGGCTAAATGTGTTATCCCTCGCATTCGGCCGATGGGTTCTCTGGCATCCAGGAGCTTTTGGTATTGTTCTTCTGCTTTAATGAAATCTTCTCGATAAACATATATTTCACCTGTATACACAAAATTTTCATGATGAGTTGAATCAAGGAGGAAGGCCTTATCCATCTCAGCCAGGGCGAGATCCAATTTCCCTTGTTCATAATAATTTATGACTTTTTCTCGATGGCACTTAGCATTATCTGAAAAATTGGTGATGTACGTCTCGAGAGCTTTATTAGCTTCGTCGTAAAAACCTTTTCCCCTGTAGGCTCTGGCTAGACCTATGTAGGAACCAAGAGCTACGTGTTTAGTATTAACGTTCACTTCATATCGTTCTACAGCCCTGTCCCATTCTTCTAAATCCCTGTAAAGAATTCCTAAAGGGATATTCACGATGATATCCTCAGGATAAAGCTCTAATAGGTTTGTATACGCTTCGATGGCTTTATCATATGTTTTTTCGGAATTTTGATAGAAATTTCCCTGGATAAGATAGCGCTCTCTGTCCGATATTCGATCTGAAAGTTCTAAAGCTTTTTGGATAGACTTCTTCCTTTCAGTCAAAAGACCAAGGCCCCAATAGGCTATTGACATCCTTTGGTAGGCCATAGCAAACTCAGGATCAATCTCTATGGCTTTCTCAAAAAGACGTATACTCCTGCGATTATTTGTGGCCAGATACTTTTTTCCCTCTATGTATAATTTATAGGCTTCAGGAGAAGAGGTGGTGATCATCCCCACATCCCTATCCAAATCGCTGGCAATCTCTTCATCGGAGAGTTTGAAATTCGTTTTAATTCTCTTCGTCAACTCATCGACCTTAGGAAAAACATCTTCTTCTCCTCTGGCCTCAATCCTATCTGAACCGATGATTTCTCCAGTACTCGCCTTCTGGATAACAACATCGATTCGGAAAACACCACCCATCCTGGCGTATGATCCCAACAATACGTGATTAATCCCTCCTTGAACGGCCACTTCCTGCAGAACATCCGCAGAATACGTCTCTGCCGCCAGCTGGTCTAGCTGGCCGAGAATCTCGAAGAGTTTCTCCCTGCTTAACACTCTCAGGTACTTTGATTGGGAGAGGTCTGTAATCAATAAATCTGGAAGCATTGTTCTCAAATGATCTAAGCTTTCATCTCCTGTGTTGTTTTTAAAATGCATGACTGCGAGGGAGGGTTTTCCTTCTGGTGCTAAAGGAGCTGCTTTCTTTTGGGGAACAAGCTGCCAGATGACTATCGCTATAACGGCAAGAGCGATAACGGCCAAAGCTGGGATAAGGAGCTTCTTCAAGCCGAAGGTGACGGTTATTTCTTTGGAGGTGAGGGGCTTTCTTTTAGTGACAATTTTTTCCGTGGTGGGGAGACCCTTTTCTATATTCTCTAAACCAGTGAGAACGTCCTCTGCCCTTTGATATCGCTTTTCCTTTTCTTTCTCTAAACAATGTAGAATGACATGGCTGAGATCGTTAGGAATTTGAGCATTCAGGTCTTTGGGATCTGGGGGTGACTCTGTTTTGTGTTTCACAGCGATGCTTAATGGCGTATCTCCCTCGAAAGGCACTCCCCCAGTCACCATCTCGTACAGAATCACTCCCAATGAATAAATATCCGATCGCTGGTCTACCTCCTTCCCTTCAACCTGCTCAGGGGACATGTACTCTGGAGTTCCGATCATAACTCCTGCACCTGTAATCCCTTTCGCCTTAAGTGAGCGAGCTATCCCAAAATCCATGATCCGCGCATTCCCATCACTATCGATCATAATGTTGCTTGGTTTTAAATCTCTATGTACAACTCCCAAAGTGTGAGCTTCAACTAGCCCATCGCAGACTTGTTTGGCTATGTTGATTGTGGTGCCTATCGCTAATTGACCTGTTTGCCTAATGAGCTTCTTTAAATCTTGCCCATCCACAAACTCCATGGTGATGAAATGTGTCCCCTTATCCTCGCCAAGATCAAACATCTGACAGACATTCTTGTGTCTGATCCTGCGGGCTACTCTCAGTTCATTATTGAATCTTTCGATTGTTTTCTTATCTTTAGCTATTTCAGGCTTAATGAGTTTTAAAGCTATCTTCTCTTTAATCTTCGTATCGTGAGCCTTGTAGACCTTTCCCATACCTCCTTTGCCCAATTCTTCAATAATCTGGTATCTTCCGGCAAATGTGGAGCCTGTGGTGAGTTCCTCCTTTGGAGTTTCTATGGTTTCTGTGACTTCCACGTCTTCGGGAGGTTTGAGAGGTGTGGTACATTTACCACAATAGATGGTATCATCGGGATTCTCATGATGACATTTGGGACACTGAATGGACATTGCTGTTCCCTTTATCTAATCGGCAAAAGAATATCAACTCGTGGGAAAAAAAGCAATAGCAAAAAGCCCCCCATTGACATGCAGTCAGAAAAAACATATTATATACACATATCATTACACATGTTTTGGAGGAGCTATGAAAAGGACCAATATCATGCTCAGTGATAACCAGCACAAGAAGTTAAAGCTCTATGCCAAAAGAGAAGGTAGGACCCTCGGTGGATTGGTGAGGGATGCACTTGATGTTGTTTATAAGAAAAAAGATAGGCTCGAGCAGAGAAGGCAGGTTGCCCTTAGTGCTTATAAGGAGGGCTTCATAAGTCTTGGAAAACTCGCCGAGGTGTTGGGTCTTGACCCGGTCAGTGCTAGAAATTACTTGAAAGAACAAGGCATCCCCCTCCATTCCCAGGATCTGAAGGACTTGGCACAAGACGCAGAAAATGCCTAAGATCATATTCGACTGTTGTTGCCTCTCCAATTTTGCTCTTTCTGATTCGTTGTATGTCCTGAAAAGCCTTTACGGCAACTCTTCCTTCATCACAGAGTTTGTGTCTGCAGAGATCATGAGAGGAATTCAACAAGGACACAAAGATTTAGTGAAAATCCAAGATTCTTTGAGGGAAGGATGGCTCAAGGAGTTTGTCTTGAGCACTAAAAAGGAAAAATCCCTTTATGAGACGTTATCAATCTCTCTTGGTCTCGGCGAGGCTTCTAGCATATCTGTTGCAAAAGCCAGAGGATTTTTCTTTGCATGTGATGACAGAGTTGCTAGGAGAGAGGCTGGACTCTTGGACATAAAACTCACTGGCACTCTCGGTATCCTTAAAAAAGCTGTCCGGAACAAAATTATTAATCCAAAAAAAGGAAACGTCATCCTAACCGAAATGATTGCAAAAGGATTTTATTCGTCTGTGAGTTCTCTGAAAGATATTTAACGTTGAAGCAATGTTAGCCTATTTCTGGCATCCTCCACCTCAGGGAGGCCAGGGTCAGCAAGGAAATACTGACCACTTGGGAAATTCAGATTGATAGAAAGCTTTTTAAATTAATGTTTAAATATTTTCCTGCTAATTCAAAATGTTTATCTCTGTGAACAAGAGTGGAATTTGATGATTTTCCTGAGGAAAGTATGATGATATCTATAAGCGGGATTCCAACACCTTTTCTCCTCAAATCAAAGGCCATGATTTGAACTGCTTCCCATACAGCTTGATTTATTTCAATCTCTGGAAGAGCATCTAATCTCAATTTAAGACGCGAGAATTCCTTTTTTGTTCTAGTACCAGCTAAGAGCTCAAGTTTAATTATTGAATTAATAAAAACTCTATCTTCCTCTATTAATTTCTCGATATAAGACTTGATCTTTGGAATGTAGTCTTTTCTTAAGGCATATATCCAGACTGATGTGTCAACCAAGAACATACTATCCATCTCTTCTCATCTTATCTAAATCTTCTGATGTCAAATCCATGTCAAACGTGCCAAGTTCCTTCTTGAATAAATCACGGTTTATCGATTTAATAAGCTCCCTGAGTCCATATTCTATGGCTCTTTTCTTAGTTTTAGCTCCGGAAAGCTGCATGGCTTTCTCCAGAAGCTTTTCATCTATTTCTACAGTTGTTTTTTGCATTATCACCCATCTCCATTATACATAAAAATCTTATGTATTAATAATACATAATATATTCCATTTGTCAATCAAGATATTGGATTAGACCAAAACTCCCACAATAAGGAAGACGTAAATTTGGGGATAAAATGAATCCAATGGGGTCAGACTTTCATAACTTTCTGTCATTCCTGTACCTGCTTACACAGGCACAAGCTACACAGGAATACAGAATCATGTTCGTGTCATT
>CAZSPM010000019.1:4675-12504 GCA_964608785.1 uncultured Eubacteriales bacterium | reverse complement strand
GACACCTTCGCCCCACCACTGAGGGGCGATCTCATGGGCAATATAGTATTCCCGCTAGCGAGAAAGCTCTACCGGCCCCCTTTCAGGGACTACAGGTGCTCCGTTAGGGACCCGAGGTAATTCATTCAAAACAACAAAAGAGGCGGGGCTATGTCCTCCGCTGGTAGACCAAGACCTCCGGACAATGCTCAACTTCTCATAAGGGTAGGGACCAAACTTGCTTTCATAGAAACGAATAATATCTCCGGCCTCCTCAACAAGATTTCTTCTCTGAAAGAAAGAATGAGGGGAGTGGTAAAGTCGGATGGGCAGAGACTTCGAATCTTCGTTTACTTTAGAAAATTTCCCAGTAATAAAGGAAAGGTACTTTAGGGGATATTTCGTCTCAAAGACATAAACAGGACTTCCCATCTTGTCTATTTCCTCAACTTTCTCCACATTATTCAATCTGGTTTGCTCAACCAATTCTCCATTAGAAATGCATACGTATTCAGGAGGGACAATAATCCTTAAACGGGCCTTGAAATAGTCCTCATCAGAAGGAGAAGGATACCAGTAGGCTCTCCGACTGAAAAAATGAGTGTCGAATTTGGCAGGACTACGATCGAGTCGCTCATTATACCTTAGCTGTGGGGAGAAAATAACATCAGCTGTTTCCTTGGGTGGAACGAGTTTCCCCCGATAATAAATATCGATAGAATAGGGCTTATTTTGGGGAGGAGGATGAACAAAATAGACATACAGGAATTTCCTCAATTTATCCTGGCTGTAAAACAATTCTCTCTTTTCCTGATCATAGATCCGGAGAATCTTTAACTCGGGATTGAATTTAAACTTCACTCTATCAAGAAAGGGAACTTTTGACTGTATTTCAACAGTTGCCTTACCAGAGAGATAAGACTGGCGAGGATCAAAGTTGATTTCAATCTGATACCTCTTAACTTCAAACATCTGGATAAAAGATATGAAAAGCTTTCTCTCGTTTTCATCTCTGATAGGAGAGTAAAGATTAAGGACTTTATCATCTTTCCAACGGAAAACACTGACCTCTTCATCAGTAAAAGGAGAATAGATATAGGTAAGGGTGCCTAGCTTTTTCCCTTTAAACCCGATGACCGCTTGATCCCCTTGCGGCAAAATAGAAAGGAGTTCCCCATTAAGAGAATTCTCTACAGTAAACGAACGGGAATAATGTTTGACAAACAAAGAATAAGCCTCGTTCTTTTCAGTATCCGAGACTGGAAAGTTCCTCTCCTTCGTGTCCTTTATAATCTTGATGTTCCTCCTGAAGAAAAGATCGGAAAATCTGATGTAAGCGTACTTCAGTGAATCCTTAAGAAAGCTTTTTTTATAGACTAATTCAAGTAAATGCTTCTCTCTAGGATCAGAGGGAGAAAAATGCACTTGACCATCCCCCAAGATGAGAAGCGCTGTTTCAAGCTTTGGAATATTATCATAAAAAAGAATCGCATCCTTGAAACTAAGCTTGATATCCGCATGCTCAATCTCAACTAATTTAGCTCTCTCAACTCTATTTGAAGGAATTCTCACCTTATACAAAGTGCTGTAGTCGCCGCTCACCCTTTTTTCTTTTATCTGCCATTGACCATCTATTTTGAGAAACATTAAACTCCAGGTTTCTATAATCGATGAATATGAGTTTTGAAATAAAGCTTGAAGATACACCCTGACTTCATTTCCCGTTTGAGGCACTTTGCTGGCAATAAAAAATGACACGCTATCCATCATTAACTGATAGAATTTATTTCGAATACTCACTTCTTCTTTAGCTTTTAAATCAGAGGAGAAGGAAGTCAAGTAAGATGGGATATCCTTCGCTTCCAAATGCTTTTGAACCTGAGCAATAAATTCGCTTATGCTCTGTTCTTCAGCTGGGATATGAAGAATTAGAGAGAGGAATAGAAGAAATGATAAAAATGTTTTCGGGATTACTCTACTTTTCACTTACTTATTATAGCAGAAAATATGAAAAAAGAGAGGCGTTTCTTGGTATTTAGCATATCCTGCATTTCATCGGAATAAGCACCCTTTTCGTGATCAGGTATCAAAGTCCAAGAACTGACCCCTTTCTTAACTTTTCAAAACTTCAAACATAATGAATAGTTGAGCAATATTTGTGCCATCTTAAAAAGTCAAAGAAGATTTCAGCACTCGACATTTCTGCGTAATCTTGAATAGAAATCTGTCTGGATCTTTCGCAAAGTGTAAATTAATTTTACAATGAAGGAATAATGCTAAACTCGGCAATCATTTTTTCTTTCCTTTCGCAAAATCTTCTTCCCAAGTGATCAAGCTATGATAGAATACTCTGTCTCCTTCCTCTATTCCCCTTGTGATTTCTGTGATATGGGAAGTGGAAGCGCCAAAAGCCTCAACAGCATAAAATATCCCTTTTTCTGGATCCACAGAACCTCCGCATGTGTAGAAATCCAAGGCTCCATAACCGTATTCAGGCCATGTATGGATGGAGATATGTGACTCAGAAATGACGATTACTCCGCTCACTCCTTTAGGTGGGAACCTGCTGACAGAAACTGCCCAAACCTGAGCGCCAGAAATTTCAGCAGCCTTGACCAGAATCTGCTGGACTTTCTCTACGCTGCTGATAATTTTGGGATCACAGCCAGATGCCTCAACAATATAATGATGGCCTATGGACTGATGTATTTTCTTCTTGGGCATTTCAAGACTCCTTAAATTGAGTGAAAATAATTATGGCATATTCAGCCTTCCTGTCAAGTGTTCCACTGGGGTCAGGCTTTCATAAGTTTCATAGTTGTCATTCCTGCGTAAGCAGGAATCCAGAAAGTAGACAGTCCTGGATTCCCGTTACCTGCTTTCGCAGGCACAGGTTACACGGGAATGACCAAAAGGAATGTGAAACTTATGAAAGCCTGACCCCATTGATTGCAGCATAGCTGAAAATTTCTTGACAATGATAAATCACATCTGCTATAAAAGTAGGTCACTAATAATTTACTTAATAATACTTTAATAACTTAATAATCATAATAATAGCTGGAGGATTCATAAATTTCATATTTAGGCTTACAGTCTTCTCTCTCGATTCTCAAAGCCCTCAATAAAGCTAATCAAAAATTGGAGAGAACCTATGCAATACGAAGCGTCTGAATTCGATACTATCATAAAGAAACACCCCCAAGAAAAAAAATCATTAATACAGATTCTTCAGGACATTCAAGCTAATTTTAACTACCTCCCTCAAGAAGCTCTCATAATGCTATCTAGCGCCATAAAAGTCCCTCTTATTGATATTATAAGCGTCGCAACCTTCTATAATGCTTTCAGTCTTACACCTCGAGGAAAGCACGTCATTACTATTTGCATGGGAACTGCCTGCCATGTAAGAGAAGCCCCTAAAATCCTGGATGAGTTCAAAAGGAAGCTCGACATTGATGTAGAAGAAACAACTGAAGATAATCTATTCACACTGGAATCTGTGAACTGTCTAGGAGCGTGTGCACTTGGACCCATTGTTGTTATCGACGGTGAATATTACGGCCAGATGAAAATAAGAAAGGTGGATAAACTCATTAAAAAATTCAGACCAGAGAAAAAGGAGCAAAGCTAAATAATGAGAGAAATGAATATAAAAAAGTTAGAAAAGCTAAGAGAAGAAATCGTTCAATCTCGGGAAAAAGAGAAGACCACCATTACGATCTGCGGCGGCACTGGATGTCATGCCTATGGGTGCATAAAAGTAGCCAATAGATTCAAAGAAGAGATCAAAAAACAAAACCTCAAAGATTCAGTCGACGTTAGAACAACTGGCTGTCATGGATTTTGCGAAAGAGGTCCTATTGTTGTCATCCAACCCGAAGGAATTTTCTATCAACGGATACAACTTAAAGATATAAAGGAAGTCATCTCAGAAACAATAAAAGAGAAAAAAATCATCGACAGGCTCCTATATGAACATCCTATGACAGAAGAAAAAATTATTTACGAAAGGGAAGTTCCCTTCTATAAAAAACAAGAAAGAATCATTTTTGGGAACAACGGCTTCATCGACCCGACCGAAATCAAAGATTACATTGCCATGGATGGATATTCTGCCCTGGCAAAAGCCTTACAAGACATGAAACCTCAAGAAGTCGTTGAAGAAATAAAAAAATCAGATTTAAGGGGTCGAGGAGGAGCGGGATTCCAGACTGGCTTGAAATGGGAAATCACCTCGAAATCTCTGGGTAAAATTAAATATCTTGTCTGCAACTGCGATGAGGGTGACCCTGGTGCGTACATGGATAGAAGTCTTCTCGAAGGAAATCCCCACAGTGTAATCGAAGGAATGCTCATAGGCGCCTACGCCATAGGAGCGAAAGAAGGATTCGTGTATGTTCGTGATGAATATCCCCTAGCTATTGAGAACTTAACGATTGCTCTTGACCAAGCAAGAGAGAATAAACTTCTTGGTAATAACATCCTCGGAACAGATTTCAGTTTTGATATTGTAATTTCCAAAGGAGCAGGAGCTTTCGTTTCAGGAGAAGAATCAGCACTATTGGCCTGTATTGAAGGAAAAATTGGGGTCCCCAAGCAGAGACCTCCCTATCCTGCTCAAAAAGGACTTTGGAGAAAGCCAACAAATATCAACAATGTCGAGACATGGGCTAATGTTCCAATAATTATAAACAAAGGTGGCGAATGGTTTGCCAAAGTCGGAACCAACGGAAGCAAAGGGACCAAGATATTTTCTCTGGTAGGAAAAATCAACAATACAGGCCTGGTGGAAGTTCCTATGGGAATGACGCTGAAAGAAATCATTTTCGATATCGGTGGAGGAATCCCAGCTGGGAAAGAGTTTAAGGCTGTACAAACCGGGGGTCCTTCAGGAGGATGTATTCCTAAAGAATTGTTGGATTTACCGATTGACTTTGAAAGCTTGACAGAAGCGGGGTCAATGATGGGTTCAGGCGGCATGATCGTCATGGATGAGAATACATGCATGGTGGATGTCGCTAAATATTTCCTGAATTTTCTCCGCGATGAATCCTGTGGCAAATGCCTTTCATGTCGTGAAGGAACCCAACGCATGTGGGAATTGGTGACAGATATAACCGAAGGAAAAGGAAAGGAAGAAGATATAGAGTTCCTAGAGGCCCTGGCTAAGGCAACAAGAGACGCTTCGATGTGCGGATTAGGACAAACAGCAGCCAATCCTATCCTCTCGACAATGAGATACTTCAGTAATGAATATGAAGCACATATAAGAGATAAAAAATGCCCGGCAGGAGTCTGCAAAGAACTGATCCAGTATTTTATTATTGATGAAAATTGCACAGGCTGCCTGGCCTGTCTGAAGGCCTGCCCTCAGGAAGCGATTTCAGGAGAATTGAAAAAAGTGCATGTCTTAGACCAAGACAAATGCATCAAATGTGGTGCCTGTTATGAAGTATGTAATTTTGATGCGATAAAAATAGAGTGAGGAAACCATGATTAATCTGAAAATAAACGGTCTAGAGGTTAAGGCAGAGGAGGGATGGACAATCTTGGATACAACCAAGTTTTACGGACTTGAAATTCCGACTCTTTGTTACGATGAAGGTTTAAGCACATATGGAGGTTGCCGCCTCTGTCTTGTTGAAATCGGTAAAGGGCCTAAAACAAAACTCGTTTCCTCCTGCACATATCCCGTGGAAGAGGGTCTTGTGGTGAGAACGGATACGAAAAGAGTCATAGAAACTCGGAAGATGATGATAGAGCTCATGCTTTCAACAGCACCCAATTCCAAAGTCATCCAGGACTTAGCCTCAAAATTCGGAGTGACTCAGGTCAGATTCAAGATTCGTAACGAAGAATGTGTCCTTTGCGGCCTATGTGTTCGTATATGTAAAGAACAGATGGACGGCCAGGCGATTGGCTTCCAAAAACGGGGCTATAAAAGAAAAATATCCACTCCATTCGACATCCGCTCTGAAGAATGTCGCCTCTGCGGCGGCTGCATGTATATCTGCCCCGCATGTCAGCTGAGATGCCAGGGACCCCAAGCAGATACTGATGTCTGCAATGCCTGCTTGACCATGGAGCCGACATGTCTGGATTCTTATGACGATTTACAATGTTGGATGTATGACGCTGGTCGTTGTGGGACTTGCGTGAGAGAAGAGAACGAAAAACCAGACAGTAAGGAGCAAACGAGTGACTCCAAACAATAAACAAGAGTTGATGCTTGTTCCATACTGCCTATGGACATATGAGAAAATAAGGAGGTAATAATTATGGCTTATACTAAACTGAACAGAAGTGCTGCCACCTTGACTAAAAATAGAACCGAAGGTTCTGTCAGTCCCTTTAGCGGCATGTGTGTGACTTGTGTTGATGGCTGTATTGGCATGTGCGAAATAGGAAAATCTGCCTATCGCGGTCACGAAGTATTGTATCCCCAACCCTTTGGAATTGTTACTGCAGCTTCTGAGAAAGACTATCCGGTCGACCTTTCGCATTTCAGTATAATGGGAACAGCAGTGGGTGCCTATGGTGTTGAAGCTGACTCTGATAAAGCCACATTCCCCAAGGTCACAATCGAAACCGCCGTAGGGCACGATAAAGGAATCAAACTCAAGGTCCCCTTTGTCCTTGGAGGCATGGGTTCAACTAATGTAGCCAAACAGAACTGGGAAGGATTGGCCATTGGAACTTCTATTTCTGGAACAATTCTAACCATCGGCGAAAATGTCTGTGCAATGGATGACAACTCCGAGATAAAGAATGGAAAGATAATCCGTTCTCCAGATATGGAAACCCGTGTAAAGCTCTTTCAAGACTGGCAAGAGGATGGTTATGGTACTGTCGCTGTTCAGGCAAACGTAGAAGATACACGGCTGGGGGTTCAGGAATATGTAATCGAAAAGTTAGGAGTGGAAGCTGTTGAGCTAAAGTGGGGTCAAGGAGCAAAAGATATCGGGGGAGAGGTCAAAATAAAGAACCTGAAGAAAGCTCAGGGATTAAAGAAAAAAGGATATATTGTCCTTCCTGATCCTGAGGATCCCCATGTTATTGATGCTTTTGAAAGGGGAAGTTTCAAGGAGTTTGAAAGACACTCCAGGCTAGGAATGGTTGATGAAGAAAGTTTCATGCAGAGAGTTGAGGAATTGAGAAGTGCCGGTGCAAAATATGTCTTCCTGAAAACCGGAGCTTATAGGCCCGCAGATTTAGCCCGGGCCGTCAAGTTTGCTTCGAAAGCAAAGCTCGATCTCTTGACAGTTGACGGAGCCGGGGGCGGGACAGGAATGAGCCCCTGGAGGATGATGAATGAATGGGGTATTCCATGTGTAGAGATATGGTCCCTGCTGTACCAGTATCTCCGCCAGCTTGATGAACAAGGAGAACACATTCCCGACGTAGCAGCTGCCGGAGGAATCACTTTTGAAGATCAGATTTATAAAGCATTGGCATTAGGAGCACCCTATTTCAAAGCAGTAGGCATGGCTCGAGCTCCCCTTGCCGCAGCAATGGTTGGAAAGACCATAGGGAAAAGAATAACGGAAGACCAGATTCCTGTTTACGTTGAGCGCTTCGGTAACACGCCAGAAGAAATTTTTGTCACAGCTCCAGAGTTGAAGGAGAAATTCAAAGATAGATTCAAAGATATTCCCCCCGGTGCCATAGGAGTTTATACATACTTCGAAAGACTCAGCCAAGGCTTGCGCCAGCTCATGGCCGGTAACAGAAAGTTTAACCTCGATTACATCAGTCGTGACGATATTGCTTCCTTAACCAAAGATGCTGCCAATATAAGCGGCATTCCCTATGTCACAGAAGTAGACAAAGAAGAAGTAGATAAGATC
>CAZSPM010000019.1:0-4575 GCA_964608785.1 uncultured Eubacteriales bacterium | reverse complement strand
GATGGAGCCTTTTTTTTATCACCTCTTTTTTCTACTCTTTACGAGGCTCACCTGTTATGCTATAAATAACTCTGATTAACGATGAGTATATTTTCGACAATAATAGTCCTCTTTGTCCTGCTTTTCGCCATAACTGTTCATGAAGCCGCTCACGGCTGGGCTGCCTTTAAAATGGGAGATCCCACGGCCTACCAACTAGGACGGGTCACTTTAAATCCTATAGCCCACATCGATCCAATAGGAACCATTCTTGTACCCTTAATGCTGGCTGTTATGGGTTTTCCGTTCTTTGGCTGGGCCAAACCCGTCCCTGTCAACCCTCTTAATCTGAGAAATCCTCGACGGGATAATCTTATGATCTCTGCAGCAGGTCCCATATCTAACTTAACCGTTGCATTTATTGCTTTCTTCGGAGTCATCATTCTAAAAACTCTTGCTTCCGGCTTCCTTGGAGGAAATCCACAATCTTTTACTAACACGATAGCCTCCGGAATATTCTTTATTCTCTATTACACAATCGTAATCAACGTAATATTAGCCACTTTCAACCTCATTCCGGTTCCTCCGCTTGATGGCAGTGGAGTCCTCCTGGGACTCATTTCTGATGAAGCGGCTAAGAAATACGAGCAGATCCGTCCCTACGGATTTATTATCATCATTGTATTGTGGATGACGGGCATCTTAAGAACCATCTTTGCTGTAATACTGGGAATAGTTGATTTTTTTATTAATCTAGTCTAAAAGAACAAAAAAGGGAAATAATAGGATACTGTTCGATTCCAATGGACGCTTCGTCAAGCTATCAGATTAAGCTAGAGGTATTCGAAGGCCCGCTGGATCTCCTCCTCTTTTTAATAAGAAAGAAAAAAATCGACATCCACGATATTCCCATAGCCACGATAACTGGAGAATATCTAGACTATCTCAATCATAAAGAAAGGATAAACCTGGACAGGGAAGCTGAATTTCTGCTTATGGCATCGCTCCTCATATATATTAAATCTCAGATGCTTCTCCCTCGAGAGAGCGAGGTCACTGAAGAAGAAGATCCGCGTCAGGTTCTGGTCGATCGACTCTTGGATTATCAAAAAATTAAAGCAGCCTGTGCACTCCTAAGGGAAAAAGAGGAGGAAGAACTTCTGAGGTGGAAAAGGGTAGTCCAGCCCCCTCTCCCCATAACTGAGGAAACCGATCTCATGGAAGTTTCCCTTTTTGACCTTGCTGAATCCTTTTTTGTCCTCTTGAAGAGAAAAGAAAAGGAAGACATGCAAATCATCAAAGGAAAAGACTATTCACTGGAAGAAAAAATGAAGGAAATCCTTGCTATCATAGAAGAGAATTCCTTTCTCGATTTTTTTGATTACTTTGAAAAGCAGAAGACGCTCGAAGAAGCTATTGTTTCTTTTTTCAGTCTATTAGAACTTATCAGAGCCAAAATAGTCATCGCCATCCAAGAAACCCTTTTTCGTTCCATCAAAGTCTGGCTCCGAAAAACTCCTCGTTCGAAAGGCAAGCAATGAAAAATCGGCTTAAAGAACTCATCGAGTCTTTGATTTTTGTATCATTAGAACCTTTATCCCTAGAAAGAATTAAAATTGTTCTTGAAGAATCCTCTGAGGAAGAAATAGAGCATGCGCTCCAAGAGCTCCTGGCGAGCTATGCATCGGACGAGAGGGGAATAGAAATCATCCAGTCTGCGGGCAGCTACATTTTCTCGACAAAACCTGAGTATGATCCTTGGATAAGGCGACTCCTTAAGATCGAAAGGAAAAACAAGCTCTCCTCCGCTGCAATGGAAACCCTATCTGCTGTCGCCTACCATCAGCCTGCAACCCTGGCTGAAATCTCGGCACTCAGGGGAGTGGATTCCACCCATACCCTGAGAGTTCTCCTCCAAAAGAAATTGATTAAAATCGTCGGAAGAAAAAAGAGTCCAGGAAGGCCTCTGATCTACAGGACAACAGAAAAATTTTTAACCTATTTTGGCTTAAACAGCATAAAAGATCTACCATCCGAAGCGGAAATTTCAACCTTATTGGAAGAGGAAAAATAAGCATTTTTCGTTTTACGCATTTACGGGGTCAGGCTTTCATAAGTTTTATAATTTATTAGGGAATAGAATGAAATTTCAAATAATTATCAATTATGAAACTTATGAAAGCCTGACCCCAATGCTATGGAACTCGAGATGCTTAAATAAGGGAGAAAATTGAGCGATGAGAAATAAAAGAGCTGAAGCCTTAAAAACATTTTCCCTGCTTATTCTTACCTCTCTTTTCTTGATTTTCGCTTTTTCTTGTGGGCCAAGAGAAATTAAGGTTTCCGAGCCTCCTTCAGACCGTCATCTGCCCTTCAATTTTATCGGAAAGCGAGGAATGGTTGTCGCTGCTCATCCTTTAGCTGCTCAGGCAGGCTTGGAAATGCTGAAAAAAGGCGGCAATGCCATCGATGCGGCCGTAACAACCGCTTTTGCCCTAAATGCCAGCGAACCATTCGCTTCTGGAATCGGTGGTGGCGGATTTATGGTGATCTATCTCGCTTCAGAAAAAAAAGTCACTGTCATAAATTTCAGAGAGAGAGCTCCGTCCTTAGCATCTCCAGAGATGTATATAGATAAGGGAAAGACAAGAGAAGATTGGAGAAGGACTCATGGTCTGGCTGTCGCCGTCCCTGGTGCATTGGCGGGATGGGATTTTGCTCTGAAAAAATATGGGACAAAAAAGTTAGCTGAGGTCATGGAGAGAGCGATCGAAATCGCCGAGAAAGGATTTATCGTAAGCAAAACCTTCAGTACCATCAACAAGGATCAATATGAGAAGATAATCCTGAATGGAGGAGAGGAGAGTTGCTACTTAAACGAAGGATTTCCTTTTGAACCAGGAGATACATTCCAGAATGAGGCCCTATCACGAACCTTTAAACTCATTGCAGCCAATGGCATCCAAGAGTTTTACAAAGGAGAAATAGCCCGAAAAATTGTAAAAGAAGTAAAAGATAAGGGGGGAGTGATAACCCTCGAAGACTTGAAATCATACGTTCCAGTCGAACAAGTTCCCTTGAAAGGGACTTATAAGGATTATTCAATTTTCACCAATGTTCCTCCCGGTTCTGGTGGGCTGCTCATCATTCAGCTTCTCAATATCCTTGAAAATTGGCCCATAAAAAAATGGGGGCACAACTCTCAGTCTTACATCCACCATTTCTCGGAAGCTCTTCGGTTTGTCTTCGCTGATAGAGGGCGTTATCTTGGTGATCCTGAATTCATCTCGATTCCTGTGGATAAGCTTGCCTCAAAAGAATACGCCACTCAAATAGTCTCTAAAATCAGGCCGGATCGTCCTCTCGACATCTATCCCTACGGAAAATTTGATGAGCATGAGGACAAGAAGGATAACACAACGCATCTCTGTGTTGTTGATGTGGAAGGGAATATCGTCTCTCTGACCCAAACCATAAATCACTTCTTCGGTTCGGGAATTATTCCTGAGGATACAGGTTTTCTCCTGAATAACCAGATGGACGATTTTTCACGCAATCCTTCCTCACTCAATGCTCCCCGTCCTCGCAGGCGCCCTCTCAGCTCGATGGGGCCCCTTATCATGTTCAAAGGCAAAAAACCTTTTCTTGTTCTTGGATCTCCGGGAGGAACCCGAATTTTTTCCTCCTTAACTCAGATAATTATCAACATCATCGAGTTCAAAATGTCCCTTGATGAAGCGATAGAAGCGCCTCGGTTTTTTAGCTATTCAGTTCAAGGGAAGCCACGCAGCATCTCCCTCGAGTCACGTGTTCCAGAAGCAATCGCCAAAGCCCTAGAAGCAATGGGACATGAAATGAGAATCAGAGAAGATTATGATAAATACTTCGGCGGGGCACAAGGAATATTGATTCTCCATGATAAAAAGATCATATACGGAGGAGCTGACTCCCGTAGAGATGGATTCGGAGCAGGATATTAATAAATATGAGGATGGAAAAATGAAAAAAGTTCCAATCATACTTTTACTTTCATTATCTTTTTTTGTTATTAGGGCCTTACCTCTGCAGGAAAAGAGAGCGCCTTCATCGATTTTTGAGCAACCCCTTCTCATCACTTCTGCCGGCCAGAGCGCTGAGGTCCAGCTCGCTTCAGTATTGGCCAAAAGAGCGGGGCTCGATGCCAAGCTATCAAAACTAGCAACCCCAGCGGATCTGGAGAACATGAAGACTCTTGTATTAGTCTTAGGGGTAAGTATGAAAGGCTTGGGAGCAGCGGGACTGGATTTAGCTAAAGAAAAAGAAAGGATAACCACTCTAATCAAAGAAACCGAGAAGAAAAAAATTCCCATCCTTTTCCTTCATCTTGGAGGTGAAGCAAGAAGAGGCCAGATTTCAGACGAATTGATAACCTCGTTTTTACCTTACGGTAAAATGCTCATAGTTACGAAGTCAGGCAATAAAGATAATCTATTCAACCGCATTTGCGACCAGAACAACATTCCTTTAATTGAAGTTGAAAGGACAGTGGATGCCTTGACTCCTTTTAAGGAAGCATTTAAATAAATACTTTTTCCCAATTAAATAATGGGGAACGTC